>JAZNAI010000279.1:0-3892 GCA_045586465.1 Acutalibacteraceae bacterium
GGTGAAATCAGAGGTCTCCTTGAAAAGCTTGACGGCTCTGCTGCCAAGAAGGAGCTTGATACAAAGGGCTTCATTACTCTTTCAATATCCATCGGAGATATTGAGCTTACAGCTGACGACCTTCTTATCACAGCTACACAGATGGACGATTCATTCTCACTTTCCGATAACGGATTTACCGTTTCTCTTGATACAAAGCTTACTGATGAGCTCATTGCCGAGGGCTATGTAAGAGAGCTTATTTCTAAGATTCAGACAATGAGAAAGGACTCGGATTTCAACGTTACTGACCACATCAGAGTAGGTATTTCTGCAAGTGAAAAGCTGAATGCAATCGTATGTGCAAATGCTGACGAAATTGCAGGAGACGTTCTTGCTGACAGCGTTAAAGTAAATGAAGAATACGCAATTTCCAAGGAATGGGATATTAACGGCGAAAAGGCTGTTATAAGCGTAGAAGTTGTTAAATAATATTAATCGGGACTGTTAATGCAGTCCCGAAATTCTTAAAGGAGAGAACATTATGCCCTTTATTGACGTAAAGCTTACAAAGAAAATCAGCGATTCAGAGGCAGTTGCATTCAAAACAGAGCTGGGAAAAATGATCGAAGCATTTCCCGGAAAGAATGAAAGCTGGCTTATGTGTAATATTGAATCCGACAAAAATATCTGGTTCAAAGGTGACAATTCATCGGACTGCGCCTTTGTTGAGGTAAAGCTCTACGGAGCTGTCAATTCCGACGGTGCTGAAAAATTTACAGGTCTTCTGTGTGATTACCTTGAAAACACACTTTCAATTCCTTCATCCCGTACCTATATCCGCTATGAAGGCGGTACTGACTGGGGTTGGAACGGCTCAAATTTCTAAAAAAAGAGGTCTGTTGATTTTCATCAGCAGACCTTATCCTATTATATATTAAGAATGATTGTTGCGAAATAGAAATAAACGAGAAGTGACACCGTATCAATAAGGGTTGTAATCAAGGGACTTGCCATTACTGCAGGGTCAAGACCTATCTTTTTTGCAAGAAGAGGAAGCGCGCATCCGATAATTTTAGCGGAAACTATTGTTGCAAAGAGAGTAATACCGACTACCAAAGCCACAAATATTGTAACCTCGGGATTTTTCATAAGAAAATTATCAACGAGCATTACCTTTCCCACGGCTGCAACGCCGAGCACAATACCGCAGAGAAGTGAAACTCTGCATTCCTTCCATAAAACCCTGAAAAAGTCCCTGAATTCAACCTGTCCCAGGGAAATTCCGCGGATAACCGTAACGGATGCCTGACTGCCTGCATTACCGCCGGTACCCATAAGCATAGGTATAAATGCTGTAAGAATGGGCAGTACTGCAAGTGCACTTTCAAATTTGGATATTATCATTCCCGTAAAGGTTGCGGAAATCATAAGAATCATAAGCCAGGGAATTCGGGAAGCCCAAAGCTTAAAGACAGAAGTTTTGAGATACTCTGTGTCATTAGGGGTAATAGCAGAAATCTTCGAGAAGTCTTCTTCCGTTTCCTCCTGCATAACGTCAATAGCATCGTCAACGGTAATGATACCAACGAGACGGTCTTCGTTATCAACAACGGGAAGAGCCAGAAAGTCGTATTTACCGAACATAAGTGCAATACTCTCGGTATCTGCGAGGGTATTAACGGAAATTACGTTATCCTCCATTATTTCATCGATTATTTCGCTTCTGTCAGAGAGAAGAAGGTCCTTAGCTGTTACGATACCGATAAGATGATTCTTATCATCTGTTACGTAACAGGTATAGATAGTCTCCTTGTTAACACCGACGTTTCGTATAATTTCAAGAGATTCCTCAACAGTATAGGATTTCCTGAGTCTTACAAACTCAGTTGTCATAATACTGCCGGCACTGTCCTCAGGGTATTTCAGCAGTTCGTTAACCGCCTTTCTCACATCGGGGGAAGCAACCTTAAGAATACGCTTAACAACGTTAGCCGGCATTTCTTCAATAATATCGGCAGTATCGTCGTAGTAAAGCTCATCGAGCACATCCTTCAGCTGAGAGTCGCTGAAGATATTAATTAAATATTCCTGCTTGTCGCTGTCCATTTCAACAAAAACCTCAGCAGCAAGCTCTTTTGGTAAAAGTCTGTAAATGAGCACAGATTTTTCATCGGAAAGCTCATCAATAACGTCATTGATATCAGCAGGATTCTGTTCTTCAAGCAGAGAACGAAGCTCAGAAAACCTTTTATTTTCAAGAAGATCAAGCGCCTTCTCAATAAGCTTGATATCAACAATTTCAATATCAATTATTTCGTCCATCTGTATTCCTCCTTAAAAATTTTGGCAAAACGCCGATTACAGGAGCAACACAAAAACAAACGGGGAAGTAAGATAAAACTTAATTGCCCATCGGTGAGTTTAAGATAATAAATTCATCGTAACAAAAGCACGTACTTCGGCCGCCCGCATTCGTGCTACTATCGCCTGTATCCATAAACTCACTTCCTTTTTTTGAATTAAAAATAAAATCCCGTCATAACCGAACGGGATTTTTATGGCGGAGAGTCAGGGATTCGAACCCTGGGTGAGTTTCCCCACACAGCATTTCGAGTGCTGCACCTTCGACCACTCGGACAACTCTCCACTTATCTCTTACGACTTAGTTATTTTAGCAAAAATATAAAACAATGTCAAGAAATATATAAATATTCAGAATAATTATTATAATAATTTTAATGTTGAAATAATCGGTTTATGTAGTATAATATACAAAAATGCTATCGGAGTGTATATTATGTCATTTTCAATGCCAAGATATATTGAGCCTGATTTTACTCAGGAAAAATTCATTAATTCACCGGACTGTTCTGTAGCCGTAGCCGATGCAGACGGTGTTGCTCCCGAAAACTTTCACAGCACCTCAATGTTTCCCGAGTATTTCAAAGTGGAAGGGAAGTGGCTTCTTGCCAAAGAAAGCCGTATGGACTCCTGCGTTGTTATTGCTCCCGACGGAGAATTAAAGGTTGTTGAAGCACGTAACCTAAAAAAAGGTGATAAAGTAATCCTCGGCAGAACAGAAAACTGTGAAGAGGGAATTTTCCT
This sequence comes from Acutalibacteraceae bacterium, assembly GCA_045586465.1. GTDB lineage: Bacteria > Bacillota > Clostridia > Oscillospirales > Acutalibacteraceae > RUG806. The sequence continues at coordinate 3,088 of JAZNAI010000279.1, forward strand.
TTACGCTAACGGCTTTGTTACCGAAGATGAAACAATGCACGACCAATTTACATTCCGACAGGGCAGAAGCCGTGAAACCTCATATTCAAGAGATTACGACAATCTCTTTGAGCTTCTGAAGCACGAAAAGGAGCACGGAAATATTATATGGGTTATGGGACCTGCATTTTCATTTGATGCAGACGCAAGAAAAGCAATGTCACTTCTTATAGATAACGGCTATGCTCACGGTGTTCTTGCAGGAAATGCCCTTGCAACCCACGATCTTGAGGGTGCTCTTCTTCACACCGCCCTCGGTCAGGACATATACACTCAGAAATGTCAGCCTAACGGTCATTATAACCACCTTGATATCTGCAACAAGGTAAGAAGAAGCGGCTCAATTCCTCAGTTTATTAAGGATTATAATCTTGATGACGGCATAATGTGCAGCTGTGTAAAAAACAATGTTCCATTTGTTCTTGCTGGCTCAATCCGTGATGACGGACCTCTTCCCGAGGTTATCGGCGATGTCTACAAGGCAGCCGATGAAATGCGAAAGCTTGTAAAAAAATCTACAACAGTAATCTGTATGGCAACAATGCTTCATACAATTGCTACCGGCAATATGACTCCGTCATTCAGGGTTACAGAAGACGGTACCGTCCGTCCCGTATATATCTACACCGTTGATATCGATGAATTTGTCGTAAATAAGCTCCTCGACCGCGGAAGCCTCAGCGCAACAACCGTCGTTGCAAATGTCCAGGACTTCATAACCCTCGTCGCAAAAGGATTAAAACTTATGTAAATATTTAAGTTGAAT
>JAZNAI010000280.1:0-2424 GCA_045586465.1 Acutalibacteraceae bacterium
TCATAAGCATAAGCACGGATAATAAAATAACTGTAATTCTTTTCATTTTCCGTACCTCCTTAACCTATAAACAGATTGTAAAGAACCGTAAGACCGAAGCCGATAACCGTTCCCACGGCAGCAGAAATGCCGAAATACTTTCCGTATTTTTTCTTGTCAACGGGCAGGTCACCAACAAATTTTCCTGTCTGTCCGATCATTGCAAAGGTGAACTTTTCACCGTTGAAGGTGGTGTTAAGAAGCCATACGGGATAAAGGGCGTATTTTGAAGAGCCCGAGGTCATATTTACGTTACAGCCCGAGGGTAAAACGGTAGTATATCCGCTGACGGTAGAAGAGAGGGCATCCGACGTGCTTTGCTTTATTCTCTCATTTGCACGGGCTATGCTTGCATTTACATCCACGTCGTATTTGTCTGCAAAGAAGCCTGAAAGGTAAGCCGTCTGAAAATCAACTGCTTCTGAAAAATCGAAGGGCTCAATTGATTCCATAAGCTCATCTGCCATTTTTGTTGAACCGTCAACGGGAATCTTTGAAAAAGCCATATTTCCGCTTCTGAATACTGAAAAATGTCTTGTTTCCGTGTAATTGTAATTTGTATCGCTGTAATGGCGCACTCTTGTAGCCTTATACTGTGCACTTCCCGTAACAGAGGCATCAAAAAGCCAGAAGGGGACATAAACACCCTTTATTTCATCAATGTGGTTTTTGTCCTTGAAAACAGTCGGCAGAAGCTTTTTGCCGGTGATGTGCTTCTTGTAGGCATCCATTGCCTGTTTTTTGTCGAGCTTGAAGGGGATTACAAAATCAGGCTTAAGAAGTCCTTTAAGATTATCTGTCATAACAACGGGATTTCCGCAGAAGGGACAGCTTGTGGCGGCTGTTGTTTCATCTGTTATTATTTCACCGCTGCAGGAATTGCAGAGATAGCTTCTGATTCCGCCCTTTTCTGCATCTTCCCAGATGTTTTCGTTATTATCATCCCAGTTGAAGCTGTCTTCCTTTGTTTCTTCTTCACTTAGTGCATTGTCAAGCTCCTTCAGCGCTTCGGTGTCATACTCCGTATCGCAGAAGGGGCACTTCATTTTCTGAAGTGACGGGTTGAACTCAATTTTACCTCCGCAGGACGGACAGATATAATCCTGAAGATTTGACATAAAATCACATCCTTATTAAAGAATCATAATAGTTTTTTCAGCCAATAGGCAGGCGTACAGCTCCAGGCGTGGCAGGCTGAATTGATTTCGGGGGCATTATAGGGGGATTCAAACTGATTTTCCGTATTGAAAACTTCGGGACAGCAGTCAAAACCGGCAGACATCATTTTTCCCCATTTGTCTTTTATAAATTCAAGGGCTTCTTTTTTAAGCTCCGAATTATAAAGAGCTTCGATATAATAGTGCATCATATATGGTGTGCGCATAGTAAACTGTGTGGGATATTCTTTTATGGCGGTCAGCACGCTTACTGCTTCTTCTTTTGTCAGCACTCCCGACAATACCGCCCATATCTGAGTATGATAAGAAATCTGTCCCGAGGGGGTTACAAACAGTCCTGTTTTTTCATCGAAGCAGCTCAACAGTATTTCAGCTGCGGCAGTTATTTCTTCTTTTACGGCTTCTGCGGATTCTCCGAGAAGCTCTGCCAATTCCTTCAGCTGCTTCAGGGCATAAATATATACACCCAGAAGTGCGGTTGATTTGTCAAGCTCCGGACACCAGTCTATGAAGCAGTTAAGGTCAATTCTTTTTTCTTTTCTGATAAATTTTTCCTTTATTACATCAAACTGGGTATATGCAACAGGATAAAGCTCCCTTATAAGAGAAATATCTCCCGTATTTCTGTACCAGTCGTAAAGGCAGGAAATAAAAAACAGAGAGTAGTCACAAAATGTCCATTCATCAACGTAAGGGGGAGAATCGGGGAAAATGCAGGGAGCAACCATTCTGTGCTCTCCCGTGGCAGAAGCGAAAAGATATATACACCTTTTTATTAGGTCAAGATTTCTGAAAATGCCGTAATCCGTCATAGCCTGAAGCTTCAGGTCCCCGATCCACAGCCTGCGGTCACGCTTTGGACCGTCTTCAAAAACCTCCTGCTGACATTCCTTAAGGGTCTTTACGGACATTTTATAAATTTTCCTGAAAATTTCATCGTTTGTTCCCGGTACGGGAGCATTTTCTTCCCTTACAGCCGAAACTGCAGTCACGCTTAAATCTTCAATTTTTACGGGGAAGGATGCATTATCCGTGCGTCTGATTTTCAGGTAACGGAAGGCATATCTTCTGTCAAGGCGTGCCTTACAGGGGAGGAACACATAAGAGCGTTCTTCGTTCTGCAGCCAACCGTTACCGGTAACGGTTGGCTGCAGAACGAAGAACGCTCTTATGTGTTCCTCCCCTGTAAGGCACGCCTTGACAGAAG
>JAZNAI010000281.1:0-3393 GCA_045586465.1 Acutalibacteraceae bacterium
GTTGTTCTGAATACGTATTCGTAGCTCCAGTTGATGTCCTCGCTTCTCCAGGCTCCCGGGCCGTGCCAGGATTCCTTTACGTTAACAAGGTGAACGGGACCGAAGGTGTTGTAGCGGTGTGTATAAAGCTTTATATCAATCTGATGCTCACCCTTATTTAAGCCATCAAGCTCGAGTGTATAGGGCGGATAAATGATGTTTCCTGCTTCCTTACCGTCAATATTTACCTCAATTAAGGCTCCCATATAGTCACTTGCGGTAACAGAAAGCTTACCGTTTTCTGTTGAGGCCTTCATCTTGTAGGTTACAGCACCGCCGTAGAAGGGAAGTCCCTGGGAAAGAAGTGATCCGAAGGCTATCTTTTCGGGAAGTGCGGTGATAACTGCTTCACAGCCTGTTACTCTTACGCCGAATTTACCTAATATGAATACGCTTTCAAGGTTTGCCGTTTCACCGAAGGGAAGAGTGATTTCGAGGACGTTTTCACCTTTCTTTATGTCGCCTAAGAGCATTTTGCCGATTGAAATATCAACGTAGTAGCCGGGAAGTCTCTCGGTAACTTCATTTCCGTTGAAGATTACCTTTGCAACGTCGGCATCCTCAAGGGCAAGAATTGCACCGCTGTAGTCAATTTCACTGTTGATTGCATAGCGGAGGGTAACGGTATGGGGCTTGGGTCTGTTGCCGAGAACCCAGGGCTGAACAACGTGGCCGCCTCTTTCCTTAAGTCCCAGTCTTTCTCTTATCTTATTATCAAGACGGAGAATTTCTTCCTTTTCGGAGAAATCCTTATCGCCGTTAAGCTTCCACTGAGCCATATCGAGAAGCAGAACGTTATCCTCGGAAAGCTCGTAGTCATAAAGACCGCCCATAGCTTCCTGTACTGCTTCAGGTACGTGCTGAGGTGCATCACAGCAGGATTCACCCTCTGTAAGTCTCAGAAGTAATGAATCGTAGCCGAACAGAGTACATCTGATAATTGTCTTGTCTTCTCTGTATTCAGCCTTTACGGGAGCGATAACGCCGTTTTCGGTGTTATATATTTCAGGAGTGTATATGCCGTTTATGATAATCTGTATGTGTTTACCGTAGTCAACGTGCTTGTTGTCGGGCTCTCTGGAATTACAGATGAAGAGCCAACGGCAGTCACCGTCTTCACGTAGCTGATACATATATCTGTCCGTAAGTCTGCCGTCAGCATAACGGAGGGTAAGTGTTCTTGAATCCTCAAGTGCCGTAAGAAGGGATGCACGTGAGAAGTCTATACAAACGCTTTCTGAGAAAAGCTTTTTGCCGTCTTCTGAGGGAACAGCATCAATAAGTGCGGGTGAATCTCCCATAAATATCAGCTTTCCGCCATTCTCACGGAAGTCCTTAAGTCTTTCAACTGTTGTGCTTCTGAGGGTTTCGCAGCCCGGAACGATAATTGCATCATATTCCATCTGACCTACCTTAAGAGGTGCAGTTCCTTTTTCGCAGAGCGAGGGGAAGAGAGATTCGGAAATGAAGTTGAAGTCAATGCTTCCTTCAAGAAGCCAGTCTGTTACGCTATGGAAGCGGTCCTCAAGACTTTCTCTGAAAACTGCGGACTTATCGTTGGGACCCCAATGAAGCCAGAAGCTTTCAACGGGATGAATCACACCGACTTTAACAACGGGCTTACCTCTTGTAAGGGCCGTGTTCACACGTGCAAAATGGTCTTCAACAAGGTTATATTTCTTATACCAGGGGGACTGATAGTGAATTGAAGCAGGGTAGTCACGCTTTGCTTCACCCTTCATAGCGTACCAGGAGAGATGAGGCACACGGATTGTAACGCCAAGACATGCCTGCCAGTCACCCTGATGCTTGTAGGTTCTGAAATCGCAGTCCCATCCCGTAACACCGTAAAGCTCGGAAAGCATACCCTCGTAGCCGTACTGATGAACAGCGGACTGTGCCTGCTTTGCCGTTGTGAATTCATGGGAATTGCAGAGCATATCAATGCCGGGCAGCTGGAAGTTTCTGTAAGAGCGCATAGCCTCACCGAGAGCTGCTGTCTGGGATTCAAGATTGGGCTCATCCATCATATGCCCCGTAAGGGCAATACCGTTCTCCTTACACCATTCGCCTACGGTATCGGCAAAGGATGATGCAAACAGCTCAGCTATGAAATCGTGGTATCTGTAACGGGGAAGAGAGGGGGCAGAGCCGGGTTTATCCCAGAATACCTCGGGGAGAGTTTCAAAAATATCCTCTCCGTAATATTCCTTATAAAGCTCGGGCACCTTGTCTGTCCAGGGCATTGAGATGTCCATTTTATCGAAGGAGTTGTTAAGAACTCTCTTTCTTGTGAACTGAGGCTCATCAGTAAAGATTGCAGGAACGGTTTTATCAAACTCGTCTCCCACCTTTGCCAGATATTTTTCGTGGGTAACCTCAATGAATTTTTCGATAGCCTCACGGCTTAAGGTGTCCGCATAAGCCTGATCATTATACCAGCTTGAGGCAGTGTGCACCTCGAGGAATGCATACCATTTTGTGCCCTCAGCCTCTTCGTCCTCACCGATTAAACGGTAATCCTTAAGGTATCCCTCTTCATCAAGAATAATATCATAGCAGGCAAGAAGCTTACCCTTGCCGCTTCTTCCGCCCTCAGAGCGTGAGTCGTTTGATGCGAATGCTTCGGCTTCCTTAAAGGGGGTGAAAAGAAGGCATCTGCCTCTGTATTTTTCGTCCTTAGTAACAAGTCCGCCTGCGGCACCTGAGGGCCATCTGTCCTCGTCATACAGCCAGGCAAGCATTTCTTCATTCTTAGCCTTGATTACGGTGTCCTTTATAAGCTCCATATATTCTTCGCTTAAGTATTCATTTTCAAGACCTGTTCTTACGTGCAGATGGAATCCGCCCAGACCCATTTCCTTGAAAACATCAATCTGACGGCAAAGCTCTTCTTTTGTGAGATAGGAGTTCAGTGCCCAGAAGGGAGTGCCTCTGAATTCAGATGTGGGATTTTGAAACAGTTCTTTTTTTAGAGTTTTTTCACTGTTTTTTTTGTAAAGCATAATATACACCTCCTGATGTATTCAATTTATTTTAACATAATAAATATTCTAACACAACTTTCAATTGATGTTGCCTGTCACAAATTAAAAGGGGAAAAATTATATAATCTGACAAAAGCATAATGTCTGCCGCTTGTGAATATATTTGGAAATATCAATAAATCATAATTTAACGGATAATTTTCCGTATGTATCGTAGGGGAGGGGTCTCCCCTCCCGTTTCCGAGGGTTGTTATTTTTTGCAAACGAAAGTTACAAAAGTTATGTAACGGGCGGGGCAACCCCGCCCCTACCGTGCTCACATCTCCGCTGCTAAATTATGATTTATTGAAAGGATTAGCTTATGAAA
>JAZNAI010000282.1:0-2212 GCA_045586465.1 Acutalibacteraceae bacterium
AAATGCCCTTTTCGTTTTCGTGACAAAGAACAATGTCGTATTCCTTGGCCGCTTCGCAGAATTTACCGAGACGGTCGATGACCTCGTTTTTATAATCATCGGGATTCTTTCTTTTCGGCATATAGAATGAGAAAAGCCTGATGTTACGGCAATCAAGTGCTTTTGCAATTTCAAGAGTGTGCCTGAATTTGTCCAGATGCTTACCGAAGTCATCGTTTATGCTGATTTTGCCTATTGGTGAGCCTACAGACCAGACACAAAGTCCGTTTGTATCAAGCTTGGTTTTAACCTCTTTAGCCTTGTCGGTTGTTATATCGGAAATATTGGCACCGTCAACATTTCGGATTTCCATTCCCTGAAGGTTGTTGCGCAGGAGCGCTTTTATCTGCTTGTCGACATCGGAACTCGCTTCATCGGAAAAGGCATAGATTTTCAGGTCTTGCATAATGATATCTCCTTTTGATTCTGTTAAAATATATCTGCGTGATTTGTTGCACAGCAGGAGAACGGGGATTCGATGAGATAATTATAACATAACAAAAAAGAAAATGCCACCCTTGAGCGGCACTTCATAAGGAAATTACGGTTTTTATGGGATAATTTTCCTTTGAGACAGTAAAAGAACCACCGTAATATGCGGGATATTGCGGCGGTTCGGTTGTTTTTTATTAAAGCTTGTTTACATCTGCGTCGGTGATGATGTGATAGCCGGCATCCTCGAGAGCTTTTTCGGCTGTGGCATTATCTTCAACTCTTATTACAACATAAGCGTGCTTTTCCGTACGGGACATAAATGCATAAAGATAGTCCATATTGATTTTCTTTTCGTCAAGTACGCTGAGGGCACCTGAGAGCTTTCCGGGTGCATCGCCGATTTTTACACCGACAACATCAGTTACCTTGATGAGATAGCCGTCTTCTGCGAGAACTCTTTCTGCTGTTGCGGTGTCATCTACGATAAGACGGAGCATTCCGAAATCCTGAGTCTCTGCAATTGAGAGAGCTCTCATATTGATATTGTTTTCAGAAAGTGACTTGGTTATGGAAACCAATGAGCCCTGCTTGTTTTCTACAAATACTGTTAACTGTTTAATAGCCATAACGAATCCTCCTTAAAATTTATATAAGCTTTCTCTTGACAATAACACGTACTGCCTTGCCTTCACTTCTTGTGATGCTCTTGGGAGCAACAAGATGAACGGCAGGATTGATACCAAGCATAACTTTCAGTGCATTGGCAAGGGATTTTTCCATAGCAATAATGTCGGCAACCTTATCGGTGAACTTTTCGGGTGTCATTTCAACGTTTACTTCAAATGTGTCGTGGTTGTTTACACGGTCAACAACAATCTGATAGTTAGGCTCATAGCCCTCTTTAAGAAGAACTGTTTCAATTTGGCTGGGGAATACGTTTACGCCACGGATAATGAGCATATCGTCTGTTCTGCCCATAGGCTTAGCCATTTTGATAAGAGTACGTCCGCAGGAGCACTTTTTGCGTGAAAGAACACAGATGTCACGGGTACGGTAACGAATAAGAGGGAATGCTTCCTTGTCGAGGGATGTGAATACAAGCTCACCCTTGCTGCCTTCGGGAAGAACCTCACCTGTATCCGGGTCGATGATTTCTGCATAAAAGTGGTCTTCGTTAACATGCATACCTGTCTGTTCACTGCATTCAAAGGATACGCCCGGACCTGTTGTTTCTGTGAGACCGTAAATGTCATAAGCCTTTATACCGAGTGTAGCTTCAATGCCCTTACGCATTTCCTCTGTCCAGGGCTCTGCACCGAAAATGCCTGCTTTGAGGGGGATATCCTCCGGCTTGTAGCCCTGCTCCTTGAGTGTTTCACCGATATATGCGGCATAAGAGGGAGTACAGCAGAGAATTGTTGCACTAAGGTCTGTCATAAACTGAATCTGTCTTTCAGTGTTACCCGATGACATGGGGAGAGTCAGACAGCCGACCTTATGTGAACCGCCGTTGAGACCGGGACCGCCTGTGAAAAGACCGTAGCCGTAAGCAACCTGACATACATCCTTATTTGTGCCGCCTGCCGCAACAATGGCACGGGCACAGCAATCTTCCCAAAGGTCAACGTCCTTCTGTGTGTAAAAAGCAACTACACGGCGTCCGGTTGTTCCTGATGTGGACTGAATACGCACACACTCATCAAGCGGTTTTGCCAAAAGTCCGTAAGGATATGCATCC
>JAZNAI010000283.1:0-2537 GCA_045586465.1 Acutalibacteraceae bacterium
GAAACAAAGTCCGAACACGACGAGTGCATTAAAAAATACGGCAAGACCCCCGCAAAGTGGTTCCATGACCTGGGCACCTTTGAAAGCCCCACCTTTGCTGCTCACTGCGTTTGGGCAACGGATGAGGACATTGCCATCATGAAGGAAAAGGGCGTTATGCCCGTACACAACCCCTCCAGCAACATGAAGCTTGGCAGCGGCTTTGCGCCCGTTGAAGACTACATTGCAAAGGGGATAAATGTAGCTCTCGGCACGGACGGAGCGGCAAGCAATAATAATCTTGATATGCTCGAGGAAATGCATATTGCATCTCTTATTCATAACGGATATCACCGTGATGCCACAATTATGAGTGCAGAAAAGATTCTTAAGATGGCAACAGTTAACGGTGCTCTCTTACAGGGAAGAGAAAACTGCGGAAATATTCTGCCCGGCTACAAGGCGGATTTTGTGGCAATCGGTACTGATGCTCCAAATATGATTCCCTGTCTTGATGAAGCCGCACTTATTGTATATTCTGCAGGCAGAAGCGATGTTGTGCTTACTGTTGTTGACGGTAAGGCACTTTATGAAAAGGGCGAATTTTTGACTCTTGATAAGGAAAAGATTTATTTTGACGTTAAAAAAGCAGTTGAAAGGCTTTACAGTTAAGGTGAATGATATGGAAAGAGCAGATAAAACGCTGGCATTTATGCTGCAGTATGAAAATATTGCCTGGTATGAAAACGGAGCTGTTAAGATTCTTGACAGAAGAATTTATCCTCTGAGAACGGAATTTGTTACCTGCCGTAATCATCTTGAGGTTACAAAGGCTATAAAGGATATGGTAACACAGTCAGCAGGACCTTATACTGCCGCTGCCGCCGGTATGGCGCTTGCCGCTTACGAATGCAGAGACAAAAATGAGGCAGAGCAGACAGCTTACCTCGAAAAAGCCGCATATACTATTTCTCACGCAAGACCTACAACCGCAAACCGTATGGGACTTATAACGGGCGGATGTCTCCAAGCAGCAAAAAAGGCTATGGCAGAGGGTAAAAACGTATCAGAGGCTATAGTTGAATATACAATTGCAATTAACAATATGAGATATAACAAGGTATACAAAATGGCAAAATACCTTGTTGATATGATTCCCGCCCACGGTGCTGTTATGACACAGTGCTTCGGTGAAACTATAGTAGGTCAGATGTGCAGAGTGTTAAAGGAGCAGGGAAAGGGAGATGTAAGAATTTTCTGTCCCGAAACAAGACCCTATTTTCAGGGAGCAAGGCTTACTGCTACAGTATGCAACGATATGGGAATGGATGTTACGGTAATTACCGATAATATGCCGGCATTTGTAATGAAGAATGAAAAGATTGACGTATTCACCTCTGCCGCCGATGCTATCTGTATGGACGGCTATGTTGTAAATAAGGTGGGTACCTTCCAGATTGCAATTGCCGCAAAGTATAACAAGATTCCGTATTTTGTAACGGGTGCTCCCGATCACGTGCATCCCACAATTGATACCGTTAAAATAGAAATGAGAGACCCTGATTTTTCCTTGCAGGCTCTTGGAACAAAAACAACCGCTGAGGGTGTAAAGGGATATTATCCCGCATTTGATATTACTCCTCCCGAGCTTGTAAGCGGTGTGGTGACCGACACGGGTATCTATGCTCCCTATGACCTTAAAAGGTATTTTGAAAACGGAAATCTCGGCGAATACGAAATGGTGATTTAAGGAGAAGATTTTATGCGTCTTATTCCTCAGCCTTATAATATTGAGCTTACGGGCGGTACGACACAGCTCCGTGAAATTACAAAAAGAGAAAACGCATCAGGCTTCGGTGAGGAAGAATATGAGCTGCTTATAAGCCCCGGTGAAATTGTTGCGAGAGCAAATACCGAAAAAGGCTTTTTTTATGCGGACGTTACAATGAAGCAGATTGTTTCCTTGTACGGAACGGTGCCTTGTATGAAAATTTACGATAAACCGAGATATCAGCACAGAGGCTTTATGATAGACTGTGCAAGGCATATATTTTCCGTTGACGAGCTTAAAAAGATGATTTCTGCCGCCGCTGATGTAAAATTCAATAAATTTCATTGGCATCTGTCAGATGACCAGGGCTTCAGAATTGAGCTTGAAGCTCTTCCCGAATTAACCGAAAAGGGGAGTGTGAGGGACTGTGACAGCTTCATTAACTGCAAAAGCGACAAGCCCTATTCCGGCTATTTCAGAAAAGAAGAAATCCGTGAAATTGTCTCATTCTGCCGTGCAAGGTATATCGATGTTATCCCCGAAATTGATATGCCGGGACATCAGAGCGCATTTCTTCACGTTTACCCGGAATTTACCTGCAAGGGGGATGCCGTTAAGGTTAAGACTACGCAGGGCATTTTTAAGGATATCATTTGTGCAGGAAACAAAGAAGCTAAAGAGTATCTGAAAAAGATTCTTGATGAAATATGTGAGCTTTTTCCTTATGATACGGTTCATATCGGCGGAGATGAGGTTCCGAAAGCAAATTGGAATAGCTGTGAAAAAT
>JAZNAI010000284.1:0-1706 GCA_045586465.1 Acutalibacteraceae bacterium
TTTTCTTTTTTTCAACAGTCGTAATATTACCATACCGAAAACATAAAGTCAACACTTTTTTTGATAAATTTAACTTAGCACCCGAAATGCTCCGTTTTTCTCCCGTTTTCTCGTGTTTTTACCCTATTTGCTCACGAATGATTTTTGAAATTTATTATATATATTATAGCTTCGTGCTTGATTGTGCAAATTACCTGCAGAACCTTTTTCTTAATGAAATATTTTTCCGGAAAAAATATGAAATAATCCTTCGGATTATGAAATATCTCCCTTTGGTCGATATGAAACGAAATCCGCCGTCAACATTTGCGAAGCATACATTTCATAGCGAAGCTATTTCATATTGCGGAGCAATATTTCATACGGCAAAGGCGTATTTCATTGAAAAAAGCACTTGCGAATTGCAAGTGCTTTTTTCTTGGTGACCCGGACGAGAATCGAACTCGTGTTACCGCCGTGAAAGGGCGGTGTCTTGACCGCTTGACCACCGGGCCTTATTGGTAGCGGGAGTAGGATTTGAACCAACGACACTTCGGGTATGAACCGAATGCTCTAGCCAACTGAGCTATCCCGCCATTTACATTTCCCGCCGACTTATACTGGCCGGACAACGAAGCCTATTATACACATAACAGGTGCGCTTGTCAATAGCTTTTTTTAACTTTTTTCTATTTTTTTCAAAAAAGATTTTTGTTTCTGAAAACAACCCTGTTTTCCTCTTTTTACACAGAACGCTGTTATATTTATATTACTGCCCTTCGGAGAAATATCTCTTTGCCGATATTACGTCGGCTTCAATCTGAGCTTTAAGGGTGTCGGCATCGGGGAATTTTTTCTCCCCTCTTATGAAGGAATGAATTTCAACTCTTACTTCCCTGCCGTAAAGGTCTCCGCTGAAATCCACAATGTAGGTTTCGCTTCTGACAGAGCCTTGTCCGAAGGTGGGGCGTGCACCGATGTTGGTAACACCCACATACTCTTTTCCCTCAAAATAAACCTTGGAGGCATACACTCCGAAACGGGGAACAATGAGCTCTTCGGGGATAAACTGATTAATGGTGGGCGCCCCGAGAAGCCTGCCCCTTTGGTCTCCCGTAAACACCTGTGCAGTAAAGCCGAAGGGGAAGCCAAGCATTTCCTTTGCCTTTTCCGTATCCCCGTTTTCAAGGGACTTTCGGATTTCCGTGGAGCTTACCGTTTGCCCCTTAAGGGTAAACTCGGGACAGACGGAAAGTTCAATGCCCCTTTCCTTACAAAGAGCACCGAGAATTTCTGTATTGCCCGAGGCATTTTTGCCGAAATTGTAATTAAAGCCGCAGGAAAGAGCCCCTGCAGGGTATCTCTCGCATAAAATCTTACTGACAAACTCCTCGGGAGACATATTCATAATTTCCTTAAAGGAAACAAAAAGCAGGGTGAAGCCCATTTTTCTGAGCCTTTCATCCCTTTCCTCTTTTGTCAGCAATGAGGGTACTGCATCACCCGTCAAAACGGTACGGGGATGCTCGTCAAAAAGCAGCACGGCAGGGGTAAGCCCCAACCTGATGGCATTGTCAAGAGCGCCCTCAAGCACAGCCTTATGTGCGCTGTGAAGCCCGCCAAAGAAGCCCAGTGCTACCGAATATTCAGTTTTCCCCGAATTATCTGTCATTTTCCTATTACCCTTTTCGCACAAAGCGTTGTAAGATCGTCTGTTTTTACTTCCC
>JAZNAI010000285.1:0-11702 GCA_045586465.1 Acutalibacteraceae bacterium
ATGAAGGGTAGTAATTCAAGTCTTGTACCCGAAGCAAGAGAGGCTCTCAACAAGTTTAAGATGGAAGCCGCTTCTGAAGTAGGTGTTAACCTCAAGCAGGGCTACAACGGTGACCTTACCTCCCGTCAGGCAGGTTCTGTCGGCGGTCAGATGGTCAAGAAGATGATTGAGGCTTATGAAAAGGGTATGAACTAACCTGCTTTAAGTCCTGATATTTCGCTTATGCGGATAAGAAGTAATATTCTTCCCCCGAAAAAGGGAAGCATATTACTTCTCTTTTTTTGTTATCGGAGCTCAATTACGGCTGTAACTAATTTGTGCATAACCTGCAGTCAAAAAATTTGAGGGGGGCTTGATAAATCACAGATTTTTTTATAAATTGTACCGCTTTGTGAATATTTTGTTAAAAACATACAATAAAATTGTAAATTGTTTAGTTGTTTTAATTCTCGACAAGTGTCGGAAAATATGATAAAATTCTAACGATTTAATCCATCACGGAGGAGAAGATATTAATGAAAGCATCCGAAAGCATACCTAATTTCCGTTCAGGTCTTAGAATGTATGCAAATTTTGCTGCCCGCACAATCAAAAAGGTGTGCCAGGAAATCGGCCCCAGAGAGGCAGGCACACAAGCAGAGCTTGATGCACAGAACCTTATGGCAAGCCTTGTAGGCGATGCCGCAGACGAAGTAAAGCAGGAGGAATTTACTATTTCCCACAGAGCCTTCCTCGGCTGGCTGAGACTTGCAGGTATTTTTATGTTCATAGCACTTGCCGCAGGCATTGTAAACGCATTTATCCCTACCGTTTTCTTTGCTCCCTACATAGCACTTGTATGCTGTGTTCTTACTGCAGTAATGATATTCGGTGAATTCCTTTTCTATAAGCCCGTTATCGACCCGTTTTTTAAGAAGCTCACTTCTCACAATACGTACTGTATAAGGAAGGCTTCGGGCGAAACAAAGAGAAGAATTATCTTCGCAGGCCACTCAGACTCTTCAATTGAATGGCGCCCCACACATGTAGGCGGTGCTCCCCTTATGTATGTGGCATTCATTTACCCCACCTTGGGTCTCGGCTATACTCTTATTTCCACAATTTATATGCTTGTAACGGGTGAAGTAAACCCCACTCTTCTTCTTATAAACTGTGCATTTATTCCCGGCTATTTCGGACTTTGCATTTTTATGAACTACAAGGTCTGTGTTGACGGTGCAAACGACAACCTTACAGGCTGTATGACAGGTGCCGCTGTGCTCAAATTCCTCGGTGACAACAATATCCGTTTTGAAAACACAGAGGTTATCGCAATGTTCTCAGGTGCTGAAGAGGAAGGGCTCAGAGGCGCAAAGGCTGCAATCAAAATGCATCCCGAGTTCAAAAAGGACAGCGATGTTGAAACCGTCTTTGTTGCAGTCGATACAATGAAAGACTTTGAGGATATGTTCATATACAACAGAGATATGTCCGGTATAACAAAGCATAGCAAGGAAGCCTGTGCGCTTGTTAAAAAGGCAGGCGAAAATGCCGGTGTTGATATCAAATACTCCGTTGTTTTCGCAGGTGCATCCGATGCAGCTGCTATGACACAGGGCGGTGCTCACGCAACAACCCTTGCAGCTATGAATCCCGGTCCTCCCAAGTATTATCACACACGTGACGACAAGGCTGACATCCTTAACCTCAAGACAATTGAGAAGGGCGTGGAAATTGCACTTGAAACAGCCTTCCTTTTCGATGAAAAGGGACTTATGAAGGATTACGACTAAAAATATAAAGGGCTGATTTGATTCAGTCCTTTTTTCTTTTTAAATATTTATATATTTATTATTGCAAAAGCAATAATTTTCTGTTATACTAAACCCGTACAACTTAAAAGGAGTAAATGATAATGAAAAAATCTATCAAAACCGTAATTTCTTTTGTATTAATCACACTTCTTGCACTTTCATTCTCTTCCTGCTCGGTTTTCAAGAGCATGCGTGAAAATGCTCTCAATGCTGCACAGACAACAATCTATGCAACTCCCGAAAAGGATCAGATTATTTCCGAATATAACGCTCTTCTTGCATTATCTCTTATGGATGCAACAGAAATCAAGGAAAACGTAAGCTACTCCGCAGGCAAGCCCGACGTATTCAAGGCAGGCGAGGAAGCAGGCGTTCTTGATGCAGCCGCAAATCAGCTCAAGAATTTCATTATGTCAGCAAATCCCGGCAGCGCTTCAACCGTTCTTGAAGCAGGTGCAGATTCTCTTCTCAAGTCTCTTGATGAAGCAGCAGTTCTTAACTTTGACTTCACAAGAAACATAGCTACAGAAAATGTTACCGATGAAAAGGGCAACGAAGCTAAGGACGAAGAAGGAAATGTTATCACAGAAACACGCATCAGCGACAACATCCTTCACCTTACCTTCAACTTCTTTGCAGAAGAAACCCTTATCGGTGAAGGCGTAACAAACGAAAACGGTGAAGCTGTTGAAGAAACAACCAAGATTTATGCTGAAGACGCAACAATTGAAAGTGTTTTCGGTTCTCTCAAGGATAAGGAAGCAGTTCTCAAGAACTTTGAAAACGTAAAGGATTACATCGTAGTTTCCGACTATGAAATCGCTTACGAAAACTGCATTATCACATCTGATGCCGATCTTGAGGAAGGCAGACTCAACTTTGTAAACTTCCAGAAGAATATGAAGGTTACAGCAAAGGCTGAGGGTGTCGGCGCTCTCGCTGAGTACGGCGAAATCGAAGTAGTATTCAATCTTACTCTCAACACAAACTATGAATTCTCTTATGCCGCAGCTGAAGAAGAAGGCGAAACAGCAGAGGATACAACAACAGCAGAAGATACAACTGTTGAAGAAACAGCATCTGCAGAAGAGGATACCGCAACAGAAGAAACAACAGCCTCCGAAGAGGATACAGACACAGCAGTAGAAACAACAGAAGAAGCAGCAAGCGAAGAAACAACTGCTGCTTAAAGTTTAATACAGCTATTCAAAGCCGGAGGTAATTCTCCGGCTTTATTAAGATTTACGATGTAAGGAGGAAACACAATGAAAAGAAAAATAATTGCCGCTGTCCTGTCCGTTACTGTTATAATGGCTCTTTTCTCCTGCTGTCAGTCTCCTCCCGAGCCTGCAACTCAGCTCAGCGACAAGGATTCCCTGCATATAAAGAATGAATTTGATGCTCTTGAGGGTAAGCTTTCCGAAGCTGAAAACGCAACGGCAGCAAAGGACACAGATTCGTTTTCCGAGCAGCTTAAAAACAGCGATGCAAAAATAATCTCCTATGAAGGAGCAGAAGATATCTTAATTGATTCCGAAAGCATATCGGACAAAACAGTCACCGTGAGCACGGCAGGCAGCGTAACTCTCGCCTCCCCCGTAAATTCACTTATAGTCAAGGCGGCAGAAAGAGGCTTTACCTCAAAAGCAAGGGCAGAAAATATTATTCTTGAAGGCAGCAATATCACAGCAGAGATAAAAAGTGAGACAGGAACAGTCTTTATAAAAGGCAAGGATATAACACTCAACGTAAGGACATCTGCCATAGAAAAGATTATTGCGGTAAACGTTTCCGCAAAGGTCAACAATCTTACCGATGACGATAGCTTCGTTACACTTGCAAACGGCGCAAAAATAACTGTCCCTGCGAAGCATATCTATAGTCTGGCAGATAACACCATACAGAAAAGCTGAGCCCTCAGAAATAACCGAAAGGAAATTTTTATGGCACTTGAATATTCGGTTTCATTACAGAAGCTTGTAAAAAACAACGCACTTGAAGTGCTTTATGCACCGAGAGAGCTTGAAGAGATATTTATAAAAACAAAGGACGTAAACCGCCCCGGACTTATTCTTGCAGGCTATCACGACTTTTTTGATCCCACAAGGCTTCAGTTCTTCGGTCTTACGGAATTCGGCTTTATTGATTCTCTCACAAAAGCAAAAAGAGCAAAATGCCTTGACCATTTTTTCTCATATAAACCCAGCTGTATCATTTGCACCCGAAGCATTGACCCTGCAGATGATTTTATGGCGCTTGCACGTCAGAATGAAGTTCCCGTACTTCGTTCTGCAGACTCAACATCAGGCTGTATGTCAACTCTTATCTCCTTCCTTAATGTTGAGCTTGCGGAAAGAATCACCCGTCACGGCGTTTTTGTTGAGGTCTACGGTGAAGGTGTTCTTATAGTAGGTAACTCGGGTGTAGGTAAAAGTGAAACGGCAATTGAGCTTATAAACCGCGGTCACCGTCTTATCGCAGACGATGCGGTTGAAATAAGAAGAGTTTCATCAAAAAGCCTTGTAGGTACGGCCCCCGACAATATAAGGTACTTTATGGAGCTCAGAGGTGTCGGTGTAATCAACGCCAAAAATCTTTTCGGTGTGGGTGCCGTTAAGATGACGGAAAAAATCGACATCATAATAAATCTTGAATTGTGGGATGAAAACAAGGTCTATGACAGACTCGGTCTTGAGGAGGAGTATATGGAAATACTCGGAATCAAGATTCCCGCTATAACGGTTCCCGTAAAGCCCGGCCGAAATCTTTCAATTATTATTGAATGTGCGGCGATGAATAACCGTCAGAAGCGTATGGGCTACAACGCAACCAAGGAGCTTCTTCAGAGCCTCGGCATGACAGACGATGACGAGGAAGAGGATAACAAGCCCAAGGTAATTGAAGTATGGCATTAATTTTTTACAATAAATGATTTTTTTATAACGGAGGTTAATATTATGTACAGAGTAGGTGTAGATCTCGGAGGAACAAACATTGTTGTAGGCATTATCGATGAAAATTACAAGATAGTTGCAAAGGCATCAAGAAAAACAAATGCTCCCCGTGCTGCAGAAGGAATTTTCGACGATATGGCTGATGCCATCAAGGAAGCAATGAGCCAGATACATATCACTAATGATGATATTATTTCAATCGGTGTCGGTACTCCCGGTTCTGTCAACAAGAGTGATGAGCTTATTGAATTTGCAAACAATCTCGGCTTTGACAACGTTCCCTCTTACAAGCTTTTAAGAGAAAGAACAGGCTTCGAGAAGGTATATTTTGATAACGACGCTAACTGTGCAGCTCTCGGTGAGGCAGTTGCAGGCTGCGGCAAGGGCGTTAAGGATTTCATAATGATTACTCTCGGCACAGGTGTCGGCAGCGGAATCATTGTTAACGGCAAGCTTGTTACGGGCGTAAACTACGCAGCAGGCGAAATGGGTCATACCGTTATCGTTTACAACGGTCTTCAGTGCAACTGCGGCAGAAAGGGCTGCTGGGAAAAGTACTCCTCTGCTACAGCTCTTATTGAACAGACCAAGGACGCTATGAGAAAGAACTTCAATTCTCTTATGTGGGACATTGCAGGCGGCGACCTTAACAAGGTTAACGGCAGAACCGCATTTGACGGAATGAGAAAGGGTGACGCTACTGCTCAGGCAGTTGTAAACAACTACGTTGCAATGCTCTCCTGCGGTATCGGCAACATCATCAACACCTTCCAGCCCTCAATGGTTTGCGTAGGCGGCGGTGTAGGCAACGAAAAGGAAAACCTTCTCGGTCCCGTAAGAAAGCTTCTTGCATCTGAGGTTTACACAATTCACGCAAAGAAGCAGACTCAGCTTGTAGCTGCTGAGCTCGGCAATGATGCAGGCATCATCGGTGCCGCACTTCTTGACGAATAAAATATTTAAGGGGATATCCTGATGACAGACCTGCAGAAATCTTTTTCGGCAAATTTCAAAAGCAAGGAATGTACCTTTTATACGGATGAACCTCTCATGAATCACTGCGCCTTCAGAATCGGAGGCGCTTCTGAGATTCTTGCGGTTCCTAAAAACGAAAAGGTACTTACAGAAATATTAAAATACGCAAAGGAAAGAAACGTGCCTCTTCACATTCTCGGAAACGGCAGTAACGTTCTTATTGCCGACGAGGGACTTTCCGGCATCACGGTAAAGCTTATGGGCGGTCTTTGCGATTTGCTGTATCTCGGTGACGGGATAATCGTCTCGGGAGCAGGCGTTTCGCTTACCCGTCTTTGCAATTTTGCAAAGGAGCATTCTCTTACGGGGCTTGAATTTGCTTACGGTATCCCGGGAAGCGTCGGCGGTGCGGTTTATATGAACGCAGGTGCATACGGCGGTGAAATAAAGAACGTTCTCTATTCCGTGCGCAGTATGAACAAGGAAGGCTCGGATATTACAGAAACCTCCGCAAAGGATATTGAAATTTCATACAGAAACACCCCCTTTATGAAAAATGACCGAATCATAACAAGTGCATTTTTTAAGCTTGAAGAGGGAGACGTGCAGGAAATCACGGCAAAAATGGAGGAATTGATGAGCAAAAGAAAAAGCTCTCAGCCTCTTGACTTTCCCAGTGCCGGAAGCACCTTCAAAAGACCTGCAACAGGCTATGCAGCAGCACTTATTGACCGGAGCGGTCTTAAGGGCACCTCAGTCGGCGGAGCACAGGTCAGCACCAAGCATGCAGGCTTTGTTATAAACACGGGCGGTGCCACCTTCAAGGATGTTACGGCACTTATGGAAATTATAAAAACCACCGTTTACGAAAAACACGGTATACGTCTTGAACCCGAAGTGGAGATATTAAAGGATTAAGGTTATGTCTTTTTCATTGGATGTAAAAAATGAATTATTAGGCGTTCAGCAGGATGACTGTTGCCGGCTTGCGAGCGATTATGCATTCCTGCTTTTCGGAAGAGCCTTCTCAGGCAAGGAAATTGCAATACTCACCGAGCACGAAGAAATAGCAGACGCTTTTGCAGAGTCAATAAACCGCCTGGCGCACACAGAAATTGCCCCCGAAAAAACCGAGGGTAAAAAATTCAGGGTAAGTGCTACCGATAAATCAGTGCTTTCAAAAATTTTCTCAAAGCTCGGGCTTTCCGATTCTCCCTTAAAAAAGAGAGTCAATTTTGCCAACATTGCAGAGCCTTGCTGCTACAGCGCATTTTTAAGAGGAGTTTTTCTTGCCTGCGGTACCGTAACTGACCCTGAAAAGGAATACCATCTTGAGTTTTCCGTTTCCTCGAAGGGCCTTGCAGATGACCTTGTTCACATTTTCGATGAATTTGAGCCGACTCCCAAAATAACACAGAGAAGCGGCTCATATACCGTATACTTTAAGAATTCATCAGACATTGAAGATGTTCTTTCAATTATGGGTGCTACGGAAAATTCTATGATGTATATGCACGCAAAGGTTGTAAAGGACATAAGAAACACCGTAAACCGCAAGGTGAATTTTGAAAAGGCAAACCTTGCACGCTCAGTTGCTGCGGCAACAAGGCAGTATGAGGCAATTGCAAAAATCAAAGAAAAAATCGGCTTTGATGCCCTTCCCCCTGAGCTTCGGGAAATAGCAAGACTCCGATATAATAACAGAGAAGAAACTAATGCGGAAATTGCGGCAATGCTGTCACAGCCCCTTACGGTTTCAGGTGTAAACCACCGCTTTCAGAAGCTTATAAAAATAGCCGGAGAGTTGAAATAATGAATATATCAGCACCATTTACCTGTACCCCTGACCTTACGGGCAGACTCAATAAAGAAATCAGAGTTTATAAGCTTTTCGAAGAAAACAGCATCCCCATATACGGCGTCGACCACGCACCTGCCGATACTATGGAAATATGTCAGGAGATTGAAGGCACACTCGGAGCGGAAATCTGCAAGAATCTGTTTCTCTGTAACGCTCAGGCAACCTGCTTTTACCTTCTTCTTATGCCCGGCAAAAAGGCATTTAAGACAAAGTTTTTATCTAAACAGATAAACTCCTCAAGGCTTTCCTTCGGCAGCGCCGAAAATATGGAAAAATATCTTGATATCACACCGGGCTCGGTCAGTATCACGGGGCTTATGAACGATAAGGAAAAGGCAGTAAATCTGCTTATCGACAAAGACCTTCTGGGACTTTACGAAATCGGAGTTCACCCGTCAATCAATACATCAACGCTTAAAATTACAACGGACGACCTTATAAACAAGCTGATTCCCGCATTGGACAGAAGCTACACCGTTGTAGATTTGCCCGATCCGAACAAAGAAATTGAATAACAAAGACTTATTTTGTTGACATTTGACAACAATTTTAGTATTATATAATTAATAATTATTGGAGGAAAGCTATATGAAAAACTTCAGAAAAGTACTTGCAATTGTTTTAAGCGTGCTTTGTGTAATACAGCTCGGTATTCTCAGCGTTTCCGCTGCTGAAGAAGCTGACTACGCAATCAATTCCCCTTACGAAAACGTAATCTGGGAAGGCGACGGAGCATGGGGCGCTTACAAGGGCTCACTTCACTCTCACTCAACCTTCTCCGATGCAGACTATGACCTTGCAACAATGGTTAAGGAGTATTATGCTCAGGACTACGATTTCCTTGCTAATGCTGACCACGGTGTTACAGGCGTTGAATGGAACAGAAGACCCGCATACCCCTTCCTTTACAACTATCAGTTCATTCTCGGAAATAAGCAGACAGTTCTTACCGATGAAGAGTATGAAGGTATAATTACCGGCACATACAACAACAGAGGAAAGAAAATGACCTGTGTTGTCGGTGCTAACGAGCTTAATGACCTTACTCTCACAAAGTGCCACGTTAACGGCTACTTCCTTCCCGAGGGCGTGGGCACAGGCTTCCGTGGCGGTGAAAACGCTTTTGAAGAGGCTGTAAAGTTTACTCACGATAACGGCGGTATTTCTCACATCAACCATCCCGGTGACTGGCTTGAATCAAATGATAATCCCGGTGCTGTAAGCGATCCCAAAAACATTGAACTCCTCACAGACATCGTTCTTAAGTATGATTCCTGCTACGGCATTGAAGTATTCAATGAGGACAACGGTGTAACCGGCTACGACAGAATCCTTTGGGATAATATGCTTATGTATGCTCTTCCCTACGGCAAGACAATCATCGGCTATGCTAATACCGACGCACACGAGCCCGGTACAGTTGATACATCCTTTATGACCTTTATGATGGAAGAAAACAACGTTGAAAACATCAAGGCTACTATGATGAACGGTGCATTCTTCTCAACCACAAGAAATCTCAGAGCAAATGAATTTGAAATCGGTCCTGCCGTTGCAATTGAAGCTGACAATAAGGGACTCCCCTATCCTATGTTCACAAAGGTTGCAGTTGACGGCCACAAGATTACCGTTAAGACCGAAAACGCAGATTCACTTCAGTGGATTGCAAACGGTAAGGTAATCAGCAAGGACGAAATTACTGACGGAGAATACACACTTGACCTTGATACAGTTCCCGGTGCAGAGGATTTCCTTTATGTGCGTGCTGAAATCATCGGCGAAGGCGGAATGACCGTAACTCAGGCTCTCACAATAGACAACGGCGAAGAACCTCTTGAATTCACCGAAAAGACCAAGAGCTTCATTGAAAAGTTCATAGAAGCTTTCAAAGACTCTTTACTTTATGTTATTATTCAGGAGATTATCAGAGCTATCTGATGTAATATAATTTGAGCCTCCGTGATACAGCGGAGGCTTTATTTTTTCAAAGGAGGCGGAAATTGTTGAAAAAAATAGTAAAAAGCGTATCCGTGCTGCTTTTGTCAGTAGTGCTTATGATTTCCGCATTCCCCTTCTGCGCCGGAGCATCTCCCGCTCAGAAAATTAATCTTTTCTTTTCCGAATCGGAAGACGGCAAGGCTGTCCTTTCGTTAATTCTTCCGTCCCCGGACAGGCTGACAGCTATTGATTTTTCGGTTGTACTCTCTTCCGAAATATCAGAAATTGAAGCATTAAGCACAGAGAACACCGACGTTAAGGATATCGTTTACGACTTTGATGCCCTGCCCGAAGACAGTGCAGAAGAGAACATTTTTACTTATAAAACCTCTGAAAAGTCTGACAGAATTAATTTCTCGGGATTTTTTCTTGATTCTCTGACAACGGATAAAGACTTTCACCTTTGTGATATAATTATATTCGCTGACGGTGAATTATCCGAAACCGACATTTTGCAGTTTTCATACACACTCACCTGCGAAGACGGCAGCACGTCAGAAAGTCATACATATTCCCTCTTAAGCAGGGATTTAATCGAAAATGCTAAAAGTCCGTCCTACCATTCGGGGGATGCAAACCTTGACGGCAAGGTCGATGCCTCCGATGCGAGAATAATTCTCAGAGCCTCCGTAGGGCTCGATATCCTCAGCTTAGAGGAATCCCCGTATGCGGATTCAGACTGCGACGGCAGAATTACAGCTACAGACGCCCGTTTTGCACTGAGGCTTTCCGTAGGACTTGAAGAAGCCGAACTTCACAGCTACCGCATTTCTTTGGAGCAAGGCAAAACCTGTGCAGAAGGCGGGAACTACACCTTCACCTGCGGAATTACAGGCAAAAGCTTTACAATGGATATAAAAAACGGCGGTCACATCGCCAACGCTGCCGACTGCCTTAACACCGGAAATTGCAAAATCTGTAATGAGGTAATTCTCCCGGCTGCAGGTCATAAATTTGACGAAAACGGTTTCTGTTCAGAATGTAAAGCAGACAAAAAGCTTATTGATGAAGCAACCGAAATGCTTACACCTCTCCTTGAAGAAATCCACCTTTACGATACACTTGCAGAAGAATCATTGCTGATGAATAAGTATAAGGACTTTATTTCTAACACGCAGGAGGCGACAAAAAGCATCCGAAAAGCGGCTGATATCTGCGACGGAATAGCAGGAATGGAAAAGGTCAAAGAAAATCTTATGACGGCTTACAGCATAAGATTTCAGGCTTTTGCTTCACTTACGGACGAAAACGGCGGAATTCTTTCAAGTGCAGGAAGCTGTAACGTCATTCTGAAAGCTGTTAAAGAATCTAACCAATATATTGAGCCGGCTACAGCTTAATACATAAAACAAAAAGGACTGTTTCGTACAGTCCTTTTTCTATTATATGATAGCCATTTCAATTCCCGATAAAAGGAAAAGGAAGGCAAAATTGAAAAGTGAGAACATTCCCACATAATAAAGAGTTTTCTTGGGGTTGTGCTTGTGATATTCACGGAAGGTAATAAGACTTGCAAGGGACGAAATAAGCGTTCCCACACCGCCGATATTTACACCTAAAAGCAATTCAGGATAATTCTCCGTAAACTGTGAAAGGAGAATTGCAGAGGGGACATTACTTATAACCTGGCATGAGAGTACGCTGAAAAGGAGTACACTCTTATTAAGCAGGAAGGAGAAAAGCTCTCTTACAACCTCAATTCTTGCCATATTTCCTGCAAATATAAAGAAGAAGACAAATGTTAAAAGCAGGGGGTAATCAACCTCTTTAAGGGCTTTTCGGTCCATTATAAGAAGCACTGCAGGAATAACCGCAAGGCCGATGACATAAGGAATTGTTCTGAAAACAATTGCAATTGAGAGTATAAATAGCGCAAGATATATACCTGCCCTTTTCATATCGAGCTTTACGGGTGAATCCTCAATACTGAGCTTTTCGCTTTTTACAAAAACAAGACAGCAAACCGTAATTATGATTACGGAAATAACAAAGGGCGGAAGCATTATGCTTACAAATTCACCGTTGGGTATGTTGAATTTGGTGTAGAGATAAAGGTTCTGAGGATTTCCGAAGGGCGTCAGCATACCGCCGAGATTTGCGGCAATATTCTGCATTATAAAG
>JAZNAI010000286.1:0-2081 GCA_045586465.1 Acutalibacteraceae bacterium
CACACTTGTCACAAACGTCTCTCTTTATGAAGAGTGCTACCCCGAAACTCTTGTGACAAACACAAAAAAGATGCCCACGGAGAATTTGCAGAAAATTTATGATGCCGCAGTTGAAACCTTCCGTCAGAATTCAACGGATATATTTATGGACTGTCCCTCAAGAGAGAGAGCCGGCTGGCTCTGCGACAGCTTCTTTACCTCACGTGTTGAAAAGGAGCTTACGGGCGACAGCTTCGTTGACCATAACTTTATAGAGAACTTCCTTCTTCCCGAAAAATTCGACAATATCCCCGAGGGTATGCTTCCCATGTGCTACCCCTCAGACCATTATGACGGCACATATATCCACAACTGGGCATTCTGGTTTGTTCTGCAGTTAAAGGGATATCTTGAGCGTTCAGGCGACCGTGAGCTTGTTGATGCCGCAAAAAAGAGAGTTTATGAGCTTCTTGAATTCACAAGGAAATACGAAAATGCCGACGGTCTTCTTCAGAATATCGACAGCTGGATTTTTGTTGAATGGTCAGCGGCAAACGATTTTGTCCGTGACATAAACTACCCCTCAAATATGCTTTATTCCAAGGTGCTTGATGCTGTTGCAGACCTTTATGAGGACAAGGCTCTTCACGAGAAGGCAGATGCTCTCAGAAAGACAATCGTCGAAAAGTCCTTTGACGGAGAATTTTTCATTGACAACGCAGTTCTCAATGAGGACAAAATCCCCGTAAACACAGAAAATCACAGCGAAACCTGTCAGTATTACGCATTTTTCTCGGGTACGGCAACAAAGGAATCACACCCTGAGCTTTACGAAAAGATGTTCACAGTCTTCGGCCCCGGCAGAGACCCCGAAAAAACTTATCCCGACGTTCCCGTTTCCAATGCATTTATCGGAAACTATCTCCGTCTCTTCATTCTTTTCGAGGACGGACAGTACGACAAGCTTCTGAAAGAAATTGAAAGCTTCTTCCTGCCTATGGCTGAAAAGACAGGCACCCTGTGGGAAAATATGACAGACTACGCTTCCTGCTGTCACGGCTTTGCAAGCCACGTAGCATACTGGCTTAATCACATTGCAAAATAATAACAATTGACATTTTTCTTCTTTTTTGTTATTATAACATCTGAACTATTTTGTTTATTATTTTGGTGATTTTATGAAAGCTTTTAAGAAAATTGTCCTCTCCGTGCTTATTTCCTGTCTTCTTCTTGTTCCTCTTACGGGCACAGCACAGGCAACAGCCCTTTTTGACCCCGATAACATCAGTTCAATCCTCAGCTTTTTCGGTATTGACACAAGCAACCCCGAGAGCATTCAGGATGCTATTGATGAAATAAGAGAGGGCGGTCTTTCGGGAATTATGAACATTCTCGGAATCAATGTGGCAGATATTCTCGATGAGCTCGAGAAGTATCTCAACGATATGACTCCCCCGACACTTCCGAGACCTCAGGAGACCACAACAGCGGAGCCGGAAACAACGACGGAAGAGCCCACAACCGAAGCCCCCACAACCCAGGCACCTCCTCCCGTTTACACTCCCACATATCCCTCCTACACTTATCCCACGCTGCCTCCCGCAACTCAGCCTCCCGTTGAGACGACAACCTTCCAGTTCATTCCTCCCGAGCAGATTTATACAGAGGCATTCACAACAACCGTATTCAAGCCCATTGTTGAAGACGACGTTTCATCTGTAAAGGACGACACAAACCCCATAAAGACCGCTATCGGCGTTCTCCTTCTCGTAGGCTCAGGCATCGGTGTCATCATTGTTGTTTTAGCACTCAAGAGAAACAGAATATAAAAATGCAGAACTTAAAAGCATCTGAACATATTGAATACATTGACGGCAGCCTTAAGCTCGTAGTATCCGACAGCCATACCTTTGGTACGGATGCCTTGCTTTTGGCTGCCTTTTCCGCACCGAAAAGAAAAAATACCGTGTGCGATTTCGGCACGGGCTGCGGAATTATACCCTTTTACTGGTTAAGAGAAGGGATTGAGAAGGTACACGCCGTTGAAATTCAGCCTCTTGCCTGCGACCAGCTTACAAGAAGCATTGAAATGAATTCCCTGG
>JAZNAI010000287.1:0-4042 GCA_045586465.1 Acutalibacteraceae bacterium
AGCATTTACTGCAGCGATGTAAGCATCACTTGCATTTTCAGAATCAGCAACACTCTCATTGAGCGAGTTGTAAAGAGCAATTGACTCTGCAACGCGAGGATAATCGCCAAGATAAATTCCTTCAACGTCATCTACGTAGGATTCAGCTGCATCGAGCTTTTCCAAAAGGTAAATGTAATAAGAGGTGTTCTTAGCTTCGTCTACGATGTAAATGAAATCGTCACACAGCTTAGCATTTGCAAGAATAGTAGGCTGCTGTTCAAGGTAGAACGCAATCAAATTCTCCATACCGGGGCAGGTAGCATTATCAAGACCGGGGTTAATAACACCAGCCTCGCCGTACTTGTTGTAAGCTGCGGGTGCTTCCTCGTATGCCGCAAAAAGAGGACCGAATGTTTCCGCACCCTGCATAGCTGTCACGTAAGAAACAAACATTTCAACCTTCTTACCGGCTCTGTAAAGAATGTTTCTTATAGCAGCATACTTGTAGCAATCGTTCACTGAAATATCGGGAACATTATACTTTTCAACTGCATTTGCGGCGCCCGCCATAAGCTTATCTATATCGATACCCGCACAGGCAATGGGAAGAAGACCTACAGCCGTAAGTACTGAATATCTGCCGCCGACATCATCGGGAACTACAAATTCTTCATAGCCCATTCTGTCTGCAAGGGATTTGAGTGTGCCCTTTGCTTTATCTGTGGTGACATAAATTCTTGACACTGCTTCTTCAGCAGAATATTTTTTTTCAAGAAGTCCCTTGAAAACTCTGAAAGCTATTGCAGGCTCGGTTGTCGTACCGGACTTTGAAATAACGTTAACAGAGAAATCACAGTTTTCACAGATAGAATAAATTTCAGAAATCTCTGTGGGTGAAATACTGTTACCTACAAAGAAAATCTTAGGTGCATTTTTTGTTGTTAAATTATAATTCTTTGATTTTACAAATTCAATGGCTGCTCTTGCTCCGAGATAGGAGCCGCCGATACCGATAACTACAAGAACTTCGGAATCGGACATTATCTTCTTCGCGCTTTTTTTGATTCTTGCGAATTCATCCTTATCATAATCCAAAGGTAAGGACACCCAACCGTGAAAATCGTTTCCGGCTGCATCCGCTTTATTTTCATTAAGCAAAGAATGTGCCTTCTTAACTTCAGGCTCAATTGCAAGCAAAGCTTCCTCACTTACAAATGAACCGAGGTATTTGCTGTTAAGTTTTAAAGACATCTTATGAATTTTCCTCCGACTTTGCGTGTTATTTTATATTATTTTACTATAAATCTTTTCATTTTTCAATAGAAAGTTGAAAAAAATTAATATTTTTTGACTGATTTCAAAATAGTAATAAGAGCATTGGTAAATGTCATTCTCTGTGAGCTTTCTGCCGTAACGATTTCGCTTTTTCCGAGAATCTCATTATTATACTTATATACGATTTCTCCGACGGAACTGCCCTTTTCAACAGGCGCCTCAAGATTCTCGCTCACAATTATTTCTGTTTTGATTTTATCACTTATTCCTTTGTTTATAAGAAAATCACCGCATTCCTTATGCTCAAGCCTTACATTCTGAGAGGTGCCGTGAGCCACCCTCAAACTTTCCGGGTACAGTCCGTCAGAATCAGGAGAATAAATCTCGTAATTGCTGAAGCCGTAATCAAGAAGCACTTTGGCAGCGCTGAATCGCTCCTTACTGCTATCAGCACCGAGAACAACAGCAATCAATTCAAGTCCGTCTCTCTCGGCAGAAGCGCTTACACAGCATCCTGCCTTGCTTGTAGTCCCCGTTTTTAGTCCGGTTGCCCCGGGATATGTTCTTATTATTTTATTTGTATTTACAAGCTGTGTCTGCCCGTTTCTGAGTGTGTCCATCCATATTCCCGTATAATCCTTAATAAGAGTATGTTTCAGCAATTCTCTTGACATTACAGCAATATCGTGCGCTGTTGTTTTATGCGTTGTAGTATCGTCATCAAGCCCCGTGCAGTTATCAAAATGTGTATTGGTCATTCCGAGCGCTTCTGCCTTTTTGTTCATCAAATCACAAAATGCCGTTTCACTTCCTGCGACAACCTCACCCAACAGACAGCATGCATCGTTTGCACTATAGACTACCGTAGCTTTCAGAAGATCATCGACAGTCATTACCTCCCCTGCTTCAAGCCAAATCTGAGATCCGCCCTTTTCGGCGGCAGAAGCACTGCAGGTAACTTGCATATCAAGTGTCATCTTTCCGCTTTCAATTGCCTCCATAACAAGCAGCAATGACATAATTTTCGTAACGGATGCAGGATAAAGCTGTTCATTTTCATTATTCCCGGCTATAAGCGTTCCCGTATTAACATCCATAAGCGCATAAGCCTTAGCATTAATTCCTAACGATACGTCAGCGCTGACAGTCAGTACCTCCTCTGCCGTCTCATCAGCCGCAAGCACCGGTACACAAAATGAAAACAACACACAAAATACAATCAACCCGGATATCAGTCTTTTAAGCATTCTTCATTCCTCCTTGATACAAAAATATGAGGAACCGGATATTTTAATGCAAACATATTGCGAAAACTCCGTAAAGCGTATATAATATATGTAATTATTTATTTGAGGTACGGTATGAAGGCAGCATTTTACACACTCGGTTGCAAAGTAAATCAGTATGAAACACAGGAAATGATTTCACTTCTCAAAAATGAGGGCTATGAGATTATCAATCATAAGCAAAAGGCTGATATATACATAATCAACTCCTGCACGGTAACGGCCGAAAGCAGCCGAAAAACCCGTCAGGCGGTGCGTCGGTTCAGAAATGATAATAAGGATGCAATTATTATTCTTACGGGCTGTTTTCCCCAGGCATTCCCCGAAGAAGCAAGTCGGCTTTCGGAAGCTGATATAATTCTCGGCAACAAAATGAACCACACAATAATTGATGCAATAACCGAGTTCAGACTCAGCAAAAAGCAGACCGTAAAAGTTACAGTCCATAAGCGTGAGGATAAATACAAGGGTATTGAAATCAACACCTTTGACGGTCACACAAGAGCCTTCATAAAAATTCAGGACGGCTGTAACAGATACTGTTCTTACTGTATTATACCCAAAGCAAGAGGCTTTTCACGCTCACGTCCCCTTGAAGCAATAAAAAATGAAATTGAACGTCTTGCAAAGGCAGGCTACAAGGAAATAGTATTTGTCGGCATAAACCTTTCCGCATACGGTCTTGACACAAATACAAGTATATGCGATGCCCTGCAGATTGCCCAGGAGACCGAAGGTATCGAACGTTTCCGCTTAGGCTCACTTGAGCCCGACCATATTACAGACGAGGTTATAAGACGCCTGTCGGGAATGAAAAAATTCTGTCCTCAGTTTCATCTGTCACTCCAGAGCGGAAGCAATACAGTTCTTAAAAGAATGAACCGTCACTATACTGCAGAAGAGTATCTGGAGCTCTGTCGGAAGCTGAAAGCAGCATTTCCCGATATTTCACTCACAACAGATATCATTGTGGGCTTTCCCGGTGAAACCGAGGAATACTTCAACGAGACCCTTGAATTTGCAAAAAAATGCGGTTTTATGAAGGTGCACGTTTTTCCCTTTTCACCAAGAGAAGGTACGGTAGCATATAAGTTTACCGATAAAATTCCTAATGCCGTAAAGACTGAAAGATGTTCCGTTCTGCAGAACGAATGCGACAGAATCAGAGACAGCTTTTTAAAGGAAGCTATCGGCAGAACCGTAAATGTTCTTTTTGAAACACCAAAAGGAGATATCCAGCAGGGCTACACGGAAAACTACACCCCCGTTACGGTCACCTCCGATGAAAATCTCTGCGGTCAGATAAGAAAAGTAAAAATTCTCTCCTGCGAAAATGACACGTGTTACGGCATTTTAGAATAAATGATTTGTCAAACTAAGTGCAACACTTTTTAATCGAATCCTCAAATAAATCCAAAGGTTTTTGATAATTTAAAACTTTCTTAGGCCTGGCGTTAATTAACGCCAGGTTCTTTTTTAATGTTGCTGGACTTACTCTT
>JAZNAI010000288.1:0-3010 GCA_045586465.1 Acutalibacteraceae bacterium
CATAAACAGATACATTTCAATAAATAGTATTTACATTTTCAACAATCAACGCTCATTAGTGTTTTAATATAAAAACAAAGAGTATTGCTAAGGCAATACTCTTCTCATTATTTACTTACAATTTTTATCAAAAGAGGGGTTGCACTGATAGAAATTCTTACTGTCAAGTCTGTCGGTTGCAAGACGAAGTCCTTCACCGAAGCGCTGGTAGTGAACAATCTCTCTTTCTCTTAAGAACTTGATGGGGTCTGCTACGTCAGGATCATCCACAAAACGGAGTATGTTATCATAGGTTGTTCTTGCCTTCTGTTCAGCCGCAAGGTTTTCGTGCAGGTCGGTTATCATATCACCCTTGGACTGAATGTATGCAGCAGTAAAAGGAGCTCCGGAGGCAGCTACGGGATAAACACCCGTGGTGTGGTCTACAAAATATTTATCAAAGCCGGAAGCCTCTATCTCCTGACGGGAAAGATTTCTTGTCAGCTGATAAACAATGGCACCTATCATCTCAAGATGCGCCAGCTCCTCCGTACCGATATCGGTAAGCAGTCCCTTAAGCTCGGGATAAGGCATTGAATAACGCTGTGAAAGATATCTGAGCGATGCACCGAGCTCACCGTCGGGACCGCCTAATTGTTTCGAGTGATACCATATATAATGATATAATAATAAAGCGCCCTCGGAGAGTTTTGTTCTCCGAGGGCAATATTTTTACTGAATTCCGAGTTTTGCGGCGATGATGGCAACTAAAAGTGTGCATACTGCCTGAATGATACTCGAAATTGTTGTTGAATTGAATTTACTTTTTTTATCAAGACTTTCTTTTATGTACTGCAGGTCCTGTCTTATGGTAGCAAATGCTGTTGAGCCGTCTGCAAGCTCTTCGCGAATCTGACGGGTACATTCACCGCACTCCTTACGGGAAATAAAAGTCTCGTGAAGGTAGTCCTTATCATCCTGTGTAAGACTCACATTCTCACCGCCTTAAAATGAGCTTTTATCCGTGGGGTTATTGAGGATTCCGAAGGTTATAAGAATTGTACCTACGGCGTTGACGATAACGTCAAACGTAGCGGAGGTGATGCCGAGCTTTTCAAAAACACCGAAGGCATTGAGAATAACCCCTACGGCACCGAGCACCGACACCCACACAGCCCAGGATTTGAGCCTTTCCTTAATGCTTACCTTATTTTCCATATTATTCCACCTCCAATCCTGTTGCAATTCTCAAAGCATCTCTTGCATCTGATGATGTAATTTTTCCGTCCCCGTCAAGGTCTCCCCTTGCGGTGTCAATTTTTTCAAGTCCTACTGCGGCACGGAGAATAAGACGGGCATCGGAGGCAGTCACCTTACCGTCACCGTCCACATCCCCTATAATAACAGGAGGAACAAAGACAAGCCCTGCGTTTTCCATAACTGATTTTGCAATACTCAGAGCAAATTCTGCGAACATCGTATCAAAAATGGTGTTGTCCTTTGTGTTGTCAATGAAGCCCACCTCAAGAAGGCAGGAACTCATATTTGTAAATCTATTTACGGCATAATCTCCACCCGAAGGATGGCCGAGCTTTACACCTCTGTTTACGAAGTCACTTACAGCACAAAGGTCATTTACGATTTTCTCTGCCATACTGTACGTAGTACCGCCGATTGCAACTTTTGAATAACACCATGCTTCAACACCCGTTGCAACCTCGGGGCTGAAGGCGTTGCGGTGAATTGAAAGGAAGTAATCCGCACCCCAGCCGTTGGCTCTTTCACAGCGTTCAAGAAGGTCGGGGTCGGTGTTGTCCTCACGTGACAGCATTGTTTCCACACCCTTCTGAGTAAAAAGAATATCCCTTACGGCTTTTGCAAGCCTAAGGCAGTCGTCCTGTTCGAGTCTGCCTTTATATGAAGCACCGATTGAATTACCACCGTGTCCAGGGTCAATAAATATTTTTAACATAACAATTTCTCCTTTATTATTATATTTTGTTTTAGTTGCTTGAAAGATACATTGCGAGCTTCTCTTCCAGCTCGGCTATCTTCTTGTCGTATTCTGCAATTTTTGCGTCATACTTCTCCTCAACCTGCTTGTGCTTCGCGTGGAGTATAGGGATGAACTGGGAGTAGGCTAAGCCGTAGGAGAACTCGCCCTTGCTTTCTCTCTCGGTGTCATAGCAAAGACCGCCGAAGTCAGTGACGTCAAGACCGACCTCAGCCATAGCTTCCTGAACTCTCTGCGCGATATATCCGACGTTACGCTTGCGGTCCTCCATATCTGCTTCACTCTTGAAATGGTAGGAAGTAGGCACAAGCAAGTCGAGCATGGCAACGTACTTGGACATGTCCGTGTCAAAGTTCTCTTTCACTCTCTCGTCGGAGGTGTTATTGAATTTCGGGGAGTTGACCTGTGTCGTGGCATTAACTACGGGACCGTTAACTTCCGCAGAGCCGACGATGTACTTGCCGAGAATATAGCTCCAGCGGCGTGCTGTTGTTCCCAGTTGCTGACCCTCGTGGACCATCGGGTACAGATTACCGTCTGAGGTCACCATAACAGTGTTACCCCCCCCCTGGGGTTCCAGGTACCAGTGCTGATGGCCTGTATCACTCTTGCTTGAATCAAGCTCTGCTACCAGCTGCTGAGCCTTAAGCTCGGTCTTGCTTATAAGACTGTCCGTTTCAGCCTCGGTGTAGTATCTGCCGTCGTGGGTATGGGACGTGTCGCTCTTTCCCGCAAGAAGGCTGTCCGTTTCAGCCTTCTTATAATAGCTGCCGTCGTGATTATGGCTTGTATTACTCTTTCCCGAGAGCAGGGAGTCCGTCTCAGTCTCGGTGTAATATCTGCCGTCGTGGGTATGGGACGTGTCACTTTTTCCCGAAAGCTTTTCAGCGGTGTCCGAATCGAGCTCCACCACCAGCTGCTGAGCCTTAAGCTCCGAGGCGGCAATAAGCTTATCCGTCTCAGACTCCGTGTAGTACCTCTCGTCGTGGGTATGGGACGTGTCGCTTTTCCCTGCAA
>JAZNAI010000289.1:0-4781 GCA_045586465.1 Acutalibacteraceae bacterium
GGCGGAAAGCTTCCCCTTATAGGAGCTAACGGCAGGGTAGGAACGGAAGACCTTCTTGTGTGCGAGGCTTGTGAATTTGCAAATACCTTCCTTGACCTTTCCCCCTCGGTTGCTCTTCTTCTGAATGTAGATGCGGACCATCTTGAATTCTTCAAAACTATGGATAATCTTATTGCCGCATTCGGAAAATTCTGCTCTCTTGCAAGAGATGCGGTAATTTATAATGGTGATGATAAAAAGTCCCGTATTGCTGTAGGTCAGGCAGGGGAAAAGAAGCTTATTACCTTCGGCTTTTCATCGGATAACGACTGGTATCCCGAAAATATTTCCTATAACCGCGGTGCATTCCCTTGCTTTGATTTAATGCACAAGGGTGAAAATCTCGGAAGAGTAAATCTTCTTGTGCCCGGTGAGCACAATATAATCAACGCCGTTGCCGCTCTTGCTACCGCAGATTATCTCGGTGCGGACACGGAAAAAGCTGTTGAAGCAATTGCTTCCTTCGGCGGTGCCGGCAGACGCTTTGAAATTCTCGGTGAATTTGACGGTATAACCGTAGCAGACGACTATGCACACCATCCTGCAGAGCTTAAGGTAACCCTTGACGCCGCTATGAAGATGGAATACAATAACGTATGGGCAGTTTTTCAGCCCTTCACCTTCTCAAGAACCTATATGCTTCTTGATGATTTTGCTGAGGTCCTTAAAATTGCCGACAAGGTAGTGCTTACGGAGATTATGGGCTCCCGTGAAATCAACACCTATGATATCCACACGGAGCAGCTTGCTTCAAAAATCGAGGGCTCAGTATGGTTCGAAAGCTTTGATACAATAGCACAGTATCTTTATGACAACGTAAAGTCAGGTGATCTTGTAATAACCCTTGGCTGCGGCGACGTTTACAAAATCGCAAAGAAGCTTATAAAGCTGTACGAAGCAGAATAAAGATAAAAGGTCGGTTTTCCCGACCTTTTTGCTTTTATATGTCAACAAATTACATTTGTCCGATAATATGAAAATGAGAGTCTTTATCGGAGGTGATTTGTTTTGATGTTTCTGACTGTGAGAGGAATTCTCTATCCTTTTCTGGGGACTGTTCTCGGAAGCGCCTTTGTGCTTTTTGCCCGTCATACTCCCACCGTGCGGTTTATGTCGGTTCTTGACAGCCTTGCGGCAGGAATTATGTGTGCCGCTTCATTTTTCAGTCTTATTCTGCCTGCCGTAAATCAGGGGGATGCACAAGGCGGTTTCGCAAAGCTTTCCTGCAGTATCGGTTTCTTTACGGGAATAGTTTTCTTTGTTCTGACGGATAAGCTTCTTAAAAAATATTTATCACGTCAGGATATGTCGGGTAATATGCTGCTTCTTGCCGTATCTCTTCACAATATTCCCGAGGGAATGGCTGTCGGTGTCGTGTACGCCGGTCTTCTTGCGGGAGATTCTGTTATCGGCACTGCAGGTGCGCTGACTTTGTCACTGGGTATTGCAATGCAGAATATTCCCGAGGGGGCAATTATTTCCCTTCCCTTGAAAGCCAGGGGAAAGAAAACAAAAACGGCATTTCTCTGCGGTACCGTATCGGGTGTTGCAGAGCTTGCCGCTGCTGTTATTACCTTGTTCCTTTCGGGATTTATATATACTCTTCTGCCTTTTTCGCTGTGCTTTGCCGCAGGGGCTATGTTTTATGTCGTTCTGCGTGAGCTTTCCGTAAATTTCACCGACAGAAAAACTGCCGATGTGTCCCTTTGTTTTTTTGCCGTGGGCTTTGTTATTATGATGCTTCTTGATACTTACCTCGGATGATTATTTATAAATATTGATTTTAAGCTTCAGTCTGCCTTTTTTTGTAGAAGAAACCTCTTTCTCAAAAATGAATTTGCCGAAGCCTCTTACGGAAACCGTGTCCGAGGGCTTTAACTGCTTTGACGGATTTTCGAGAAGTGCGGAATTGAGAAAAACCTTTTTACTCTCAAAAAGACTGTCAGCGGTGCTTCTTGAAAGATTATATACCGCGGCTGTCACACAGTCGGCACGAAGGGAAGATGAGATAATATCTCTTTCCTCAAGAGTAAAAAGACTGTCTGTTTTTGTAAATTCACTCTTTTCGCATTTTACGGATGTGTGCTTTACCCTCGTGAGGTTTTCGCATATAAAATCACTCATTTTTCTTGTTACGAAGACGAATGCCGTGCTGTCCTTAATTACAATATCGCCGATGTGCTCTCTTTCTATTGACAGGTTCATAATTGAACCGAGAATGTCACGGTGGGTGAGTGCCTCGGCGAATTTTATATTAAGAGGCTCGATTTTTACACAGTCAATGGGGAAGTCCTCGCTGTAATAAAGCTCATTTTCGTCACCGAAGCGTGCTATTTGTCTTTCCGTACCCTCGGTACCGCCGAAAAGCTCAAAATGTGTAAGTGTATTTCTGTGAATATTCAGTTCGCTTATTTCTTCACCGTTCAGAAAGTTTGTAAAGGTAAAAATGCACTTGTCTTCACTTCTTTTTGAAAGGTCTCTTATGTGGTCAATAAAAAAGCTGTCCATAGATTTTCTCCGTAGTTTTATGCTTTAATAATAGCATAAAAAATAATAAAATCAATTATTAATTAGTTTGATATATAAATACTTTTTTATAATTGACTTCATCACTTTAGTATGCTAAAATGGTGAAAAATTTGTAAAAAGAGTGAAGCTTATGAATAACGATCATCATCTCTGCACAACAGAGCTCTATAAAGCAATATTAAGCCTTGAAACCGAA
This sequence comes from Acutalibacteraceae bacterium, assembly GCA_045586465.1. GTDB lineage: Bacteria > Bacillota > Clostridia > Oscillospirales > Acutalibacteraceae > RUG806. Next base: position 2,765 of record JAZNAI010000289.1, read on the forward strand.
GAGGAGTGCGCCGCATTCTTCAGCGATATCTGCACAATTCAGGAGCTTGAAGCCTTTGTTCAGCGCCTTGAGGTTGCAAAGCAGCTGCTGAACGGAAATAATTATAACGACATTTCAAAATCCGTAGGCACAAGCACGGCTACAATATGCAGAGTTGCAAAGTGCATAAAGTACGGAGACGGCGGCTACAGCACCGTCTTATCAAGAATAAATAACGAGGAAGAAAAATGATAAACGAAGCATTACTTAAAAACGAAGAGCTTGCCGTTTTCGGACTGCGCTCCCTTTATTCGGATTTCGGATACACGCAGTACAAAATGAGCAAGTTTGAGGAATATGACCTTTACGTAAGAAATAAGGGCTTTCTTATTTCCGACAGAGTAATTACCTTTACCGATACAAACGGAAAGCTTCTTGCTTTAAAGCCCGACGTTACCCTTTCAATTATAACCAACCTCGGCAAAAGCATTGAGGGAATACATAAAATGTATTATAACGAAAATGTTTACCGTGTGTCGGGTGCTACGGGAAGATTCAAGGAAATTATGCAGACCGGTCTTGAATGTATCGGAAATATCGGTATATATGAGACGGCAGAGGTCCTTTACCTTGCAATAAAGAGTCTCGCACTTACAGACAGTAATTACAGACTTGAAATCGCACACGCTTCTCTTCTTTCGGAGCTTCTTGTGTCAAACGGTATCGGTAAAGAGATTTTGGGTGAAGTGCTTGAGGCAGTTAGAATCAAAAGCTCGGGTCTTACGGATAATCTTCTGAAGACTGAGAAAATAAATGAAGGTCAGGCGCAGCTTATTTCCGTTCTTTGCCGTAATTTTCCGGATTTTTCATCCTTTGCTTCAGCCGTTGCTCCCTTTATTACTAATGGTGAGTGCGAAAAGCTCTTCGGGGAATTCAGGGATATCGTAATTTCCTGCGAAAACGAAGAAACAAAGGGAAAAATCGGCATAAACTTCTCCCTTGCAAGTGACGCGGGCTATTACAGCGGTATCGTATTCAAGGGCTTTATAAGCGGAATTCCCCAGAGTGTGCTGTCCGGCGGTCAGTACGATAAGCTTATGGAAAAGCTCGGTAACAAGGGCGGTGCCGTTGGCTTTGCCGTATATCTCGATTCCTTCGAGCGCTTCGGTGATAAGGCAGACGAATACGACATTGACACGGTGCTTCTCGTAAGCGGTAAGGATTCTCCTGCAGATATACTTAAAGCTGCCGAGACAATAAGAAGCACGGGTGAAAGTGTATGTGTTCTTAAAACGATTCCGGCGAATTTAAGGTACCGCCGTGTGTTGAATGTGGAGGGCTTATAATGGACTGGATAAATGTTGCCCTGCCCAAAGGCAGACTTGGTGAAAAGGTTTACGATATATTTGAAAAAGCAGGCTTCGAGTGTCCTGCAATAAAGGAGAACAACAGAAAGCTTACCTTTGAAAATCCCGAAAAGAAAATAAGATATTTCTGGGTAAAGCCCTCTGATGTTGCAATATACGTTGAAAGGGGAGCCGCCGATATCGGCGTTGCAGGCAAGGATATTCTTCTTGAATACGAGCCTGATGTGTATGAGCTTTCCGACCTTAAAATGGGTGTGTGCCGTATGGCAGTAGCCGCACCCGAAAATTTCCGTGACGATAAGTCAAAAACACTTAAGGTTGCTACAAAGTTTTCAAATATAGCTTCATCTTATTATGCTTCAATGTGTCGTGATATTGACATAATCCACCTTAACGGCTCAATAGAGCTGGCTCCCATTCTGGGACTTTCCGATGTTATAGTTGATATTGTGGAAACAGGCAAAACCCTTCTTGAAAACGGTCTTGTTCCCTATGAAACGATAGTTCCCATAAGTGCAAGGCTTATTTCAAACAAGGCAAGCTATACCTTCAAAACAGATAAAATCAATGAAATTAAAAATGCTATGGAAGAATATGTGAGGAACCGTAATGATTAAAATATACGAATATTCGGCTCTTAATAACGACGAAATTTTTGACCGTGCAAATCC
>JAZNAI010000290.1:0-11130 GCA_045586465.1 Acutalibacteraceae bacterium
CCCTTATTTCCGCTCTTCTTATTACCCTTATTCCGCCCGTAGGCTACGGGGATATCCCGGACAAGCAAAACTCTGAGGAGTCGGATCGTAGCCATGTCGTTCTGTGAGCCAAGGAGTTGAGGCCTACTATTGTCTTCCTAAGACCGCTTGGGCCTTCCGACTTCCCTTATTTCCGCTCTTCTTATTACCCTTATTCCGCCCGTAGCCTACGGGGATATCCCGGACAAGCAAAACTCTGAGCACTCAGGAAATTCAGAGACCATCAGAGTTTTTCTGGCAAGCGAAAACACGGCAGTGGATATGGATTTCAGAGATTACATAACGGGTGTGGTTGCAGCCGAAATGCCCGCAGAATTTCACGAGGAGGCTCTGAGTGCCGCTGCCTGTGCCGCAGCAACGCTTGCCCGTCTTAAAATGCAGTCTGAGGGGGACGATACCCTTCAGGGAGCGGTGATTTCCACAGACCCGAAAAAACATCAGGCATATATCACAAGAGAAGAAATGAAGGAGCGGTGGAACGGAGACACAAAAGCCTATTACGAAAAGCTCTCCCGTGCCGTAGACAAGGCAATAGACTATTCAATAACCTACGAAGGTAAGCTGATAACACCCGTTTACCACTCAATGAGCACGGGACTTACGGAAAATGCCGAAAACGTATGGGGCTCGGCAGTACCGTATCTTGTCAGTGTTGAAAGTGCCGGCGACCCTCTTGCACCGGGATATGAAGCAAAGACAACTCTTTCCTTTGATGAATTCAGGGAAAAAGCAGAAGAAAACGGAGCACATCTCAGCGAAGACATAACGCTGTGGTTGAGTAAAGCCACCTACACCGAAGCCGGAAATCTCAAAAATATATGTATCGGAGAAAAAAACTTTACGGGAGCTGAAATACGGGATATTTTTTCTCTTCGCTCGGGAGCTGTTACCTTTGCCGTAACCAAGGACGGAGTCACTATGTCAACAAGAGGCTACGGACACGGCGTCGGTCTTTCACAGTACGGAGCCGATTACCTTGCAGAAAAAGGCTATACCTGGCAGGAAATTATAAAGCATTATTACACGGGTGTTGAAATTGAGATTATCTGATTCTTAAGATTTCCTTAAGTGTATTGAATCCTTTTTTCTGAGGATGTAGAATTAAGGGGAAGAAAGGATGATGAAAGATGAAAATATGCAACACCTGCGGTTTTGAATGTGAGGACGATATTGAAATATGTCCCACCTGCGGAAGAAACTGCGACGGAAGTGACCCTAAAAATAAAACTGCCGTACAGACAGACCCCTTCGCCGAATACAGAAAACAGATCGATATGCAGATGAAGGAGCAGTCACAGAGAATCGAAGCAATAAAAAAGCAGATGCAGGAGGAAAAGGAAAAAGAGAAAAGGCAGAAGGAGGAGAGTGAAAAATCCGAAAAAAGCAAATGGGACAAAACGGCGCTTTTTTCCGAGGAAGAGGTAAAGGAATTCCGTCTCACCGCCGTGCTTATATATCTTCTCGGAATTTTCGGAATAATTTTAGCCCTCGTTACAGAAAAAAGCTCCCCTTATCTTAAATTCCACATAACCGAAGGACTTAAGATTACTGTTGTAAGCAGCTCCCTTGCATTAATTTCCGTTCTGCTTTCCTTTACGTTTATCGTCCCCGTATTAGGTGCGGCAGGATTAATTGTCTGCTCTGCAATAAATCTTATTTCAGCATATAAAACCCTTACGGGAAAATCAGAAAATGCCGTCATTATAAGGAATTTAAAAATTCTTAATTAATTACCGTATTTTTACAGTTGATAATACTCTTTCCTTGTGTTATACTTTTTGTCGAAAAAAGGATATTGCCACGGAGAAAAAAATGAAAAAATATGTAAAAATATTGGTTGTAAGCCTTCTTTGCGTTGCGCTGACGGCAGGCTCCCTTACACCCGCCTTTGCTATGACGGGCATCGAGGAAAAAATAAATGCCTTCTGTGAAAACATAAACGCAATTACGGTTTACGATATGACGGCAGACAAAATGCTTTTCGGAAAAAACGAAAATAAGCATATTTCAATTGCAAGCACAACAAAGCTTATAACATGCCTTGTGGTCTTGTCGGTTTTTCAGCCCGATGACGTTATAACCGTAGGACAGGAAATTTACTTAAGAAAGCCCAATTCAAGCGTATGCCTTATTCAGCCGGGACATAAGCTTAAGGTTAGAACGCTTATTGCAGCGCTTCTTCTGCCCTCAGGCAACGATGCGGCTTACACCGTTGCCGTAAACACGGCAAGAAAGCACTCAGGCCAGCCGGACATGAGCTACGAAAGAGCAGTAAATTATTTCTGCAACCTTATGAATGAGGAAGCAAAAAAGCTCGGCTGTGAAAATACATATTTCGTGAATCCCGAGGGATGGGACAACCCCAACCACTACTCAACGGCAGCCGATATGACTAAAATCGCCTGCGCTGCACTTAATAATGCAATAATTGCATCAATTGCAAACATACATTACAGCAGATTCTACTTCTATTCGGGTGAATGGATAGACTGGTACAATACCAACAAGCTCCTTGACCCCGAAAGCGAATATTATTATCCTTATGCACACGGACTAAAAACGGGCACCACAAGCGAAGCCGGAAAATGCCTCGTTGCCTTTGCGGAAAAGGACGGCAGAAAGCTCCTTATCTGCGCTTACGGCTGTAAGGAGGAAGAGGACCGATTCGGAAAAGTAAGAGATATTTTCGAATACGTTTATTCAGCACCCGTTATGGGAGATGCCGATGAAAGCGGAGTAATTGATGCATCGGATGCCAGAATTGTTCTTCGCGCCTCGGTAGGACTTGAGGATGTTACCGTTACTCTCAGAACCAGAGGTGACGTGGACAAGGACGGAGAGCTTACCTCCTCCGACGCAAGAACCATACTTCGTGTTGCAGTAGGTCTTGAACAGCTGAAAACAGCTTCCTGAAAAACAGAATAATTACAGAAAAAAGCCTCCGCTTGACTCGGAGGCTCTTTTATATTCAGAAAATTACTGTTTATCCGTAAAGAACGGAGTTAACCCAAGCTTCAAGGCCTTTCATTTCAGCATCAAAAGCAGCGGAGAATTTATTGATCTGATAGCCGTTTATAAGCATCGTCTGAGGCGTAATGGCGTGAATATCCGCCGTTGCCTGCATAAGATCATTTGCAGTACCGTAAATTACGGGAATCACAGCCTTGGCTCTCATATCGTAATTCTCCAGGAAGGAGAAAAGAGCCATAGGAGCCGTACCGTCCCAGGCCGGGAAGCAAAGGAAAACTATATCATAGCTCAAAAGCTCCAGAGGGGCATTCTTAATCGCAGGACGGATATTATTCCGATGCTCATCGGCAGCAAGCTTTACGAGCTCCGCCTCAGTCTCGGGATACTCTCTGTCGGTTTCGATCCTTAAAATTCCGCCCTCGGTTATCTCCTTTATATATTCCGCTATGCCTTCTACAGGGTCAAGGTGGGAAAAATATACAGTCAGCACACGGGCAGGCTCAATGTCCTTATCGGGAATGCTTTCAGCGGTTGTGGCCTCGGGAGGAAGAGTTGCAGGCTCCCTTGTTGTAATTTCAGCTGTTGTTTCTTCACCCGATGTAGCCGAGGTGCAGGCACAGAGAAAAACAAACATAAGCGCAAGAAGGCTTGCGGTAAATTTCTTCATATTACTTACCCTTTCTTTTGTCAATATAGTTTCTGAGCATAAGACACCAGTCTGTCTGTATTATATCAAACTTTTTGTCAATAAGCCAGCCCCAACCTCTGTCCATTTCTCCCGTAACGGCAATATTATCGGTATGTCCTGCACTTAAGACCGCTCTGTAATTGTAAACAATGGAATTTACCCAGACAATTCTGCCCTTCTCGTGCATTGATTTTATATATTCGTCGCTGCACACCTCATCGGATTCAAGCTTGAAAAGCACCTCTGCACCTATGCAGTTTACTCCCTCTGAGACCAGTCTGTCCGTAACCTCGTCCTTTTTGGAAACTATGGGCATAAACATAAAATCGGAAGCAAACTGAGCTACCTGCTTTAAGTATTTTTCCGTAGTATCGGTCTTTACGATAACCTGCTTTTCCACACCCGTTTTTCTGATAATTTCCGTAATCCCCGGAATATCAATCCAGAACTTGTCGATATTGATGTAGCACTTTCCCTTGAGGAACGTAAGCACCTCTTCCAGGGTATTTACCTCACAAACCGTGGGGGTATTGTCCTGATTAAGAAAATGAAGCCGGCTTATAACCTTTGAGGGAAGTGCGGAAAGAAGCATCGGAATACCTAAGTGCGCCTTTTCCATACCGGGATGAAAAACGTAGAATTTTCCGTCACGGCTTTTTGATACGTCAAGCTCAATTATATCTGCCCCCTGCTCCAGCGCCGCCTTGAATGCGGAAAGAGTATTACAGGGGATATCCGCACCCGACACACCTCGGTGGGCACAGACAAGGGGTCCGTTTTTTGCATTTTCAAAAAGTGATTTACTGAAATCTATCATATTGCTTCTCCTTTATCCCACAGGGCTGACTGTTATGCTTCCTATATCGGGAGCATATGTCACCTTATTATTAAAGCTGTAGCTGCCGTCGTTCGTGAATGATATTACGTTTTCGCCCTCAGAGAGCTTCAGTACAATTGTTTTTGTCTTGTAATTATCCCAGCTGTATGTGCTGCGGAAGAAGTAGTTGCCCTGCTTTTCACCATTGACGGAAATACTTATATATCTTTCAACAAGGTCAACGTTATAGTCGTGATATCCGCCCTCTTCGTTGTTTGCATATTCTACAGTAAATGCATAATAACCTTCTTCCCTTGCATTTACCTTAAATTCAATTCCGCTTTCCGTCTCTGAGGATATCCAGCCGATGCGCTTACCTGTGGAGGTATTTGCATCCTTACTTATCTCAGCTTCACCTGTAAGGGTAACATCATCGGGGGTGAAAAACTGTCCGTCCTCATCGTTATCAACCAACAGCACATCCGTTACGGCAGAGCCCTCGGGGAGAACTATTTTATTGTAGCCGCGGGAAAAGAAGTAAATACCCGCAAAATTACCTGACACCTCATTGCCGTTTATATAAACGGGGCTCGTATCCGAATATCCTTCTATCTTGTAATAGCTGTCCCAAGGTGCAATAAGATAATAAGCGTTTTCCTCCTTCACGTTACGGGAGGTTAGCTTTTCGTAATAAACATCATAAATACTGTTTTTACTTATAACATCTACAAAATCAAGACCGAGAATGCCGTCATTTGCAGGACATACGCTAACGGTATTTTTCCCCTTTTTAAGCTCCGCATCAAGGCTTACGCACTCCATACAGTCCTCTTTGATTGTAGAGGGACATCTTATAATTTTTTCTTCTCCGTTCACACAAACTTTTATGTCAATGCATTTTCTGCCTGTGTCACCCGTATTGGCATTGGAATAAACAATATCAAGCTTATGCATACCGTTTTCTGAGGCTTTGACATTAAATGTAACGGGAGTATCATTAGTGATTCCCTTGACACATTTTCCCTCGCTCACGGAATATGCTGCGGCATCGGTACCGACAAGACCATCGGGAAGTGAGGCATGCTCTGCTTCGTATCTTACGGTTTTTACGGGATTTTTATAGCTTTCTCCCTCACCCTTTGTAATTTCAATAAAGAATGCCTGAGACTCTCTTTCGCAGGGCACCGTGAAGCTCAATTTTCCGTTTCTTACGGTGACGTTTTTCGTTTCAGCAAGCACGGGAGAATTCACAGCACCGCCAAGCCCCTTATAATCAACATAGCTTATTTTTGCGGTAAGCTTATCCCCGTTTGCAAAAACACCGTCAAGATTTTCTATAACAATTCTGCTGTCTTTATCACTTCCGCCTGCAAGAACATAGAATTTTTCCTCTGTCTCATCGTAGGAAGAAAGCGCAATAAAGCCCTTGTTCATAAGGGGATATTTGCCTTTGAGCCAATTACCGATATTTGAGTGCAGCATATCCCATTCCTCGGTTCCGAGCTCCTTGCCCTTCATTTCAGCATAGAAATTATATATCCAGTAGTTAGAATTTGGGGTAACGTCGTCTGCCACGGTATCGGAAAGGTTGTTTGCAAGTCTCCAGTAAGCAACACAGCCGTAGGCATCCTGTTCTTCAAGACGGGAAATCCATTTTACGCTTTCACCGGGAATTCCGTTTGTTCGCATAAGTCCGTATTCGGAAATACACACGGGAAGTCTCGGAATTCCCAGCTCATCGCAGATTGAATAGTAGCCGTTAAAATTGCTTTCCATCCAATAAATTGACTGATCGCTGAGCTCATGCCATACAGTAACCTCGGGAAGGCAGTCATTTTCCTTACAGTAGGAAAGGAATTCTTTAATGAAATCGTAGTTATATCCGCAATGTCCGGGACCTGCAATTTTTGCATCGGGGTTGATTTTCTTTACAACAGAATAGGTTTCCTTCCAGGCATCGTAGAATTTATATCTGTTTTCTTCCTCCCAGAAGTTACCGAGCCAGGCTCCGTTGTCCATTTCATTGTAAATGCAATAAACCAAGCTGTCACGGTAAGAGGAATTTTCCATTTCCGTTACGGTTTTTCTTACCTTTTCGTTATACTCGGGAAGGGAATCAAGCTGATAATACCAGGTATCGTACATATCCTGGGTATAAACCATCAGCATTTCACCGCCTGCCGACAAAAAGGTGTCGGCAACATCCCTTACATCGCCTATGGGGTGCTGAAGTCCCCCTGCGGTTTTTGTGGCAAGGGAGTTTATACCTATGCTTTCGGCAATTTCCCTTGTGGGAATATCGTCCTCAGAGAAGCCGTATAAAAAGCCCGATGCCCTGCCCGTAAGCTCACTCTGAGAGGAAAAATCAACGGTAACGGTCGGAACCATAAGATAAAGAAGCACACCGCCTGCCGCCAACACAAGGCAAATAAGCACGGACAATATTGTAATTATCGCTTTTTTAAGAGTTTTTTTCATAAAACACCTCAGTTAATAAGAGCATTTATCATATCTGCATAATAGTCGGGGCTGAATTTCATTTTCACGTATTTATGAAGTCCGTTTTCATTTTCGGTAAAATAATTTCCGCCGGTTTCTTTGTCGAGACGGGCAGTACCCGTGACAGTATCATAGCCTGCCTTTTCTTCATCACCGATTACTGCAATAAGTGCGGTTAAGGGATCCCAGGAAAATCTTCCCTTTTCGCTGCCGTGGTCACAAAAGCTTCTGTATAAGAAATCACTGTGTGAAAGCTCAGTTCCCGAAACGACTTTTATTCCGATTTCAAAGCCTAAAAATGTTACGGGCACGGGACACAGTCGGCAGAATACTTCACCGCCTTTTCTTGAACGGAAGTTATTGCAGAAGTTGTGCTCACGTCCTCCCTCTTCATCCCATTTTCCTGCCATTACCCAGACCTGTTTTACCTTGCTTTTTACCAATGAAAGACCTGTTTCGGGGGAAATATCATCGGGACCGCTCAGAAGCAGCTCCGCAAAAACCTGCAAAAAGCCGACTTCGACAATTTCAACGTCTCCGTCACTTTCCGAAAGCAGTCTTCTGTAAAGGCGTACTGCACTTTCCGCATCCTCATTCTTTTTATAATTCACCGCAAAGGGTGCAAGATTCTTCTGATACTTAAGGTGTGTACCCTCAAAATCTGTGGCATCAGGGTCAATTCCGAGGGGTATGTTTTTTACCCCTTCAAGATTTATAAAGCCGTCAACGGAAGGCACGGATAAATCCATACAGGCATTTATTCCCACTCCGAGGAGCTTTATTTCTCCTTTTTTATGGGCACGCAGCAGTATTCTCATAGCCGCAAGGTCGTCGCAATCCGTCCACCAGTCCGTGCCGAAAATAAATTCCCTCATTTTATTCATCCTTTCCGAAGAAGCCAAAGGATAAAGCTCCCGATATCTCGTGCTTACCCGGGTGTATATCTGCAGTAAAATTATCTTTTGCACCGAGTTTTTCATAAACGGCAGATATCCGCTTTACGGCTTCAAGAGAGCCTTCTACGGGAAAAAGCTTATCCTTTTTTCCGCACTCAATGAGAAGCTTACGGGGAGCAAGAGCCGATGCAAAATCGTACATATCTCCGATACCGAGAAGCCCCGGGATGTAATTATCCGTACAATGCCAGCGTGAAAGGACGCTTGTACCGAAGGTGTTGACGTAACCCGACACAACTGTTTTTTCGATACGGCTGTCAAGGAGTGCCGTATAAAGGGCTACAAGACCGCCTCCGGATATACCCATAATACCGAAGTGTGAAAGCCCCTCGGCAGAAAGAATATCAATACAGCGCTGTGCCTGATAAATCCTGAGAGCGGCAGTTGTAAAGCCGTACATCAGGGAATGCATTGATACCGTTTCGCAGGAGGAAATATAAAAGGGCTTTCTCATGTCCTTTTTAAGCCTTGCTTTACCGAAGGCAACGGGCTCAAAGGCAATTACCGTGTTCCCTCTGAGCACCAGCTCTTCGGCAAAATTTTTCTGATAATTATCAAAAAAATTTATCTTTCTGTACTTACCGTTTTTTGCCTGCCTTAAAATCTGCCGTACCCCGTAGCCGTGACCGCAGACAGTCACTACCCCGAAACCGTTTTTCTTTTCGGGAGTAAGAAGGTAACAGAGCATATTGAGATTTTTGCAGATCCCAACGGAAAGAGTTTTTATTTCGTAACCTTTTCGTTTTTCCGAATAAAGTGTAACGGGGGAAAGCTTTTCGGTTTTTTCGGGAATTTTATCAATTCCGAAGATATTTTTTGCCTTTTCCCTTATTTCCTCTGCCGTGGTTTTTATTTCATCGGCATTTTTCCCCTCAAAGGGAAAGGGTCTGTTTTCATAAAGCTCCCGAAAATATACGTCGGGAGAAAAATCAGTATTTTTCATAAATCTTATTTATATCTGAACATAAGCTTATGTTCTCTTGCATCCCTTTCGGAATTACCTATGTATGCAAAATAGTTTATGTCTTCCTGTGTAAAGCCGCTTTCACCGTAATATGCGAGAGCATCCTTGCTTACAGACAGTTTGACCTCAGCTTCCTCGCCCGAAGAAAGGTAAACACGCTTAAAGTCCTTTAACTCTCTTTCGGGACGCTCAACCGCACTGTTTTCGTATCCCACATAAAGCTGTAAGGTCTCACTTCCCTCACGGCTGCCGATATTCTTCACATTCACGGAAAATTCAGCCGTTTCATCCGTAATTTTACTTAAAACGGGCTCTGAAATTTCAAAATCCGTATAGGAAAGACCGAAGCCGTAGGAATAATCCTCTTCCTTTTTGTCCTTATGAAGCTTTTTGTAGCCGTGATAATAGCCGTATTCCTGTCCGAGACTCAGCCACTTTACCTGAGGGAAATCCGAATCCTTTTTGCCGATAACAAAGGGGAGCTTTCCGCCGGGATTTACCTTGCCGAATATGATATCTGCAATGGCTGTTCCGCCCTCCATACCGGGATAGTAAGCAAAAAGAATAGAATTTATGCTGTCCTGCCACTCATTCGTTCTTATCATATTACCGCCCATAACAACGGCAACCGTGTTTTTATTGAGTGCACCGACCTCACGGAGCATTTCAGGTTCTTTTCTCTTAAGACCGAGGTGCTTTCTGTCACCGCCGATGACCACGATATATTCGCCCTCGTCGGAGTGCTTCATACCGACAACACAGATTACCGCATCGGCTTTCTCTATAATGTCCTTCTTAGCATTTACCGCATTTGTGGAAACAAAATCAACCTTTATGTTCTTATAATTCTCTCTGAGAGCCTGCTCAACAGTCTTTATGTAAGGCGGATGCACCTGGCTTGAGCCGTTGTCGCCGATATTTTCTTCCTTTGCGAGATTTCCCACAAGGGCAATTCTCTTTACGCTGTCAGGGTCAAGGGGCAGAAGCTTATTGTTGTTTTTAATAAGGGTAATACTCTTTTCCGCAACCTCTTTTGAAAGAGCTATGTGCTCCTTGCAGGCGATAAGCTCCTTGGGATAGCTTCTCTCTCCTTTCGCATTTTCTGCAGCAAGAATGGTTCTTACAATTCTTACACTTGCCTCGTTTATCTGCTCAATTGTGATTTTACCCTTTTTAAGTGCTCTTTTTATGTTCCCGTAGGTGTATTTTCTTCTTATGTTCATTTCCACGTCAAGACCTGCATTCATACCGCCCGAGGTATTGTGAAGACCGAAGAAGAAGTCCGACACAACGAAGCCGTCAAAATCCCATTCACCCTTCAAGACCTCACGCAGAAGGTAATTGTTAGCTCCGTTGAAATGACCGAGATAGCGGTTATACGAGCTCATAACCGCACCTGCGCCTGCATCTATGCACTCCTTGAAATGGCGGAAATATATTTCTCTTTCCGTTCTCTTGTCTGCCGTGATATTCACCCAGAAACGGGAATTTTCCATACTGTTGAAGGCAAAATGCTTTATGCAGGCAATAACGCTTTCATCCTGCACACCCTTTACGAGAGCTGATGCCATTCTGCCTATATGAACGGAATCCTCACCGTAGGTCTCCTGGCTTCTGCCTCCGCCGGGATTATAGGGTACATTTATACATACACCGCCGTAGAAATTACCGCCGTTTGCTCTTATTTCCTTTGCTATGGCACCGCCTACCCTCTCTTCAAGCTCAGGGTCAAAGGTGGCTCCTCTTGCAATAGAAACGGGGAAGCATGTGGAGTTTCCGCTGACACAGCCTCGGGGGCCGTCACAGAAAAGCATCTGAGAAATGCCTAGTCTCTCATTTCCGCCGGCACCGTAAGGGAAGGAATTGTATGAGCCGATACCCATACTCTGATACCATTTGCAGTGACCTGCAAGAAGCACAACCTTTTCTTTAAGAGACATCTGTCCCACAAGCTTTTCTGCTTCTTCGGTAAAAGAAAGTCTGTATTTTTTATCATTAAGCATAATGAAGCCTCCCCGTGAATAATATTTTTGTATATATTTTATAATACCAAGCAGAAAATATATTGTCAACAAAAACTATATGTGCTAAAATGAGTCCAATTACTTTTTCAGAAGGAAAATGATATTATGCTAAAAAACAGAGCCTCGGGTGTGCTTATGCACATCTCATCTATCCCCTCCGACTACGGAATCGG
>JAZNAI010000291.1:0-13086 GCA_045586465.1 Acutalibacteraceae bacterium
AATTATTTTGATTGACTGAAAATCGGTTTGTGCTATAATATATTAGAAATCAATATCCGAGAGGAGATCACCCCATGTTAGAGCAGACATTTACAATAAAGAATGACGTCGGACTTCATTCAAAGGTTGCTACACGTTTTATCAGCAAAACAACAAATTATAAGCCCAGTATATTCATTGAAAAGGAAAACCGCAGAGCAAACGCAAAGAGCCTTTTAGGTGTTCTCTCGCTTGGTATTGTCGGCGGAGATTCCGTAACTCTTATCATTGAGGATAAGGATGAGAAGGAAGCTGTAGAAGCTAAGAAAGCTCTTGAAGAGCTTGGTGCATTTATCAATAACGGATGCATCGACTGAGTTAATAATTGATTGGTGTATCGGTTTTTATCCGATACACTTTTTTTATGGGTGAAAATAATGTCTGAAAAATTAGAAAAACTGTTAAAAAAAGCTCAGGCTCTGCCGATTCAGCCCGGAGTTTATATAATGAAAAATTCCTCAAAAGAGATAATATATATTGGTAAGGCAAAAAATCTGAGAAACCGTGTAAGCCAGTATTTCGGATCGCAGAACCGTCACACCGTTAAGGTCAGAAAAATGGTCGAGAATGTCAGTGATTTTGACTATATAATTGTTTCTACCGAGTTTGAAGCATTGGTTCTTGAATGCAGCCTTATAAAGCAGAATATGCCGAAGTATAATATTCTGCTGAAGGATGATAAGGGCTATTCTTATGTTAAAGTAAAAAAGGATGGCTGGAAGAGCATTTCCTGCGTATTCCGCAAGGATGATGATGCCTGTATTTATTACGGTCCTTATATGTCAAAGGATTACGTCAATACTGCAGTAAAGGAAGCTCTCGATATTTTTATGCTTCCGCATTGCAATAAAAAGTTCCCTCAGGATATAAAAAAAAGGGGAAGACCGTGTCTTAATTATCATATCAATTTGTGTTCGGGTGCCTGTGCAGGAAAAATAAATGAAGCGGAGCATAACCGAAACTGCGACGAAGCATTACGCTTTATTCTCGGTGAAAAGAATGAAATTATCAAAGAGCTTCGTGAGGAAATGGAAAGAGCCTCTGAAAATCTTGAGTTCGAGCGTGCAGCAAAGCTCAGAGATAAGCTGAAATCAATTGAAAAGATTGCGCAGAAGCAGACTGTTGTTGATATGAAGTACAAGAATCAGGATGTTTTCGGTGTGGAAAGCATTGATGAAAAAACCTGCCTTAATGTTCTTTCCGTAAGAAACGGTACTATTGTCAATACTGAGAGCTTTGTTTTTGACAGGATTGAGGGCAGTGTTGATGATTACGTCGAGCTGATTACAAATTATTATACGCTGAGAAATGATTATCCTCAAAGAATTTGTGTGGATGTTGATTTGAGTGAAAATGCTCTTCTTAAGGAATTTTTCGAGAAATATGCATCACACAGTGTTGTATTTTTTACTCCGAAAATCGGAGAGGGTGCAACACTTATGGCTATGGCGAAGCAGAATGCGGCAGAAAAGCTGTCAAGGCAGTTATCTTATAATGATAAACGATCGGCGGTTCTTTTGGAGCTCAAGGAGCTTTTGGGCCTAGAAAAAATTCCTTATGTTATTGAAGCTTATGATATTTCGAATATGAACGGAAGCGAAAATGTCGGGGCTATGGTGGTTTACAGCGATGGTAAACCCGACAAAAAAGCTTACAGAAAATTTGCAATTAAATCCTTCGAAGGTCAGGACGATTACCGTTCATTAAGGGAAGTGCTGACAAGAAGAATCAATGAATATGAAAAATTCAAGGGGCAGGACAATTCTTTTTGTATAAAGCCCGATCTCATTCTTCTCGACGGCGGTATCGGCCAGGTGAATGCCGTAGCGCCGATATTCAAGGAAAGAAATTTTGACGTACCGCTTTTCGGCATGGTAAAGGATTCAAAGCACCGCACAAGGGCAATAACAGCCGTAGGAGAAGAAATAGCGATTAATGATAACAGAAGCGTCTTTACTTTTATTGCAGATATTCAGGAAGAGGTTCACCGCTTTGCAATCGGTTATCACAGACAGCTGAAAAATAAAAATACTTATGTTTCAGCTTTGACATCAATTCCGGGAATCGGAGAAAAGCGTGCAAAGGCTCTTATGAAAAAGTTCGGCTCGATGTCTAAAATCTCCGAAGCAGAAATCGAAGAGCTTGAAAAAACGGAGGGAATTAATAATTCCCTTGCAAGACTTATATATAATTATTTCAGAACCTGAAAGTTTTTGTCAAAAAATAAAAATAACAGTTGACAAAACATTATATTTAATGTGATAATATAGTGAATATTATATTTTGGTGAATTATATGCGCGTAATTACTGGGCAGGCACGAGGAAGAAGACTTGTTTCGCCCGAAGGCTTTGATGTAAGACCCACGACCGATAAGGTTAAGGAATCACTTTTTAATATTATACAGTTCCGCCTTGCAGGCGCTAAGGTGCTTGACCTTTTTGCAGGCTCGGGACAGCTTGGCATTGAGGCACTCAGCCGCGGTGCGGAGAAGGCAGTTTTTGTTGATTCTTCAAGAAAGTCTCTTGACGTAGTAAAGAAAAATCTTGAGCTTTGCAGGTTTACTTCTCAGGCTCAGACATTTCTTCTTGATACATCAACTTATCTTCGTACTGCAAATGAAAAGTTTGATATTGTAATTCTTGACCCTCCTTATCATAAAGGACTGTGTATTTCTGCTCTTGAGCTTTTAGGGGATGCCGTGCACGAAGATGCTGTCGTAATCTGTGAAACTCAGAGTGATGAGGAGCTGCCGGATGCGGTAGGCAGCTTTATTGTTGACCGTGTATATTCTTACTCCTCGATTAAGCTTACTGCTTATCGGGTTGACAATTGTAAAGGAGTGTAGAAGAGTATATGAATTCTATTGCAATATGTCCCGGAAGCTTTGACCCTATTACGATAGGGCATCTTAATATTATTTCCCGCACGGCTAAGATGTTCAATAAGGTTATTGTTGTAGTTCTTATGAATTCTAAAAAAGCAGGCGGTCTTTTTACTCCCGAGGAAAGAGTTGAATTTATTAAGAGGTGCACCGCTGATATCCCGAATGTTGAGGTTGATTTCTATGACGGTCTTCTTGCTGATTATGCAGTTCAGAAGGGCGCAGTCGCAATTGTAAAGGGACTTCGTGTGCTTTCCGATTATGAGGATGAGTTCAAGCAAGCTCTTACAAATAAAAAGCTTGCAAAGGATGTTGAAACCATTTTTATGGTAACAGACACCGAATATATGTTTTTAAGCTCAAGTGTAGTTAAAGAGGTATGCAGCTTCGGCGGAGATATCAGCGACTTCGTACCTCCCGAAATAAAAGATGATATTATCAGACGAATTAGAGAAAGGTGAGTTTGTAAAATGAAAATTGACGATTTGATTAATCAGATTGAAAACATTCTTGATGAGGGAAAGTCCGCATTCGGCAGCAATAAGGTTAAGGTTGATGCAGATGCTATCCGGTCTATTCTTGTCGATCTTCGTGTAGCTCTTCCTGATGAGGTTGTAAAGGCAAGACAGATCGCTTCTGAAAGAAAGCAGATTCTTTCTCAGGCTAACGATGCTGCTGATGTTAAGATCAGACAGGCAGAGGCACAGGCACGTAAGCTTGTTGAGGAACACGAGATTACAAAGGGTGCACAGATGAATGCCGCTGAAATCATTGCTGATGCAAAGCAGCAGGCAGCAGATATTATTGACAAGGCAAAGGCTAACTCAAATGAAATCGTAGACAATGCTCAGAAGTGGGCTTCTGATCTCAGAAGCAGTGCAAGTGCATTTGTTGATTCAATTATGAATGAAACAGATGATATCCTTGCAGAGAGCATTGATAATTTCACAAAGAGTCTTAACAGAGTAAGAGTTGCATCAAAGCAGCTTAAAACCGTTACCGAAAAGAAAATCGGTCAGTAATTGAATTAATTATAAATGCCTCGCATATTATTGTGCGAGGTGTTTGTTTATGAAGGTGTTGTGTCTTCGCTATCCGAGAAATGCCGTGACCGATATTTTGATTTGCCTTTTGTGTGTGTTCATAATCTCCCTGATACTCATAAGGGCAGATTATACGAATGAAATAAACTGCATCACGTCTGACAGTGTGATAGCTGAGTTTTTGTCGGTTAACGGATGGCAGGTTGATTTTGATTCAGAGGCTATTTCCGAAAAGACAATTCCTTATATATTTGATGATACATATGAAGAATATTCTTATCTTCAGAAAAAACAGGGATTTGATATCACGAATTATAAGGGCAAGAGAGTTGCTGTTGTTTCATATCAGTTGCAAAATTTCCCGGGATATGAAAACAGCGAAAATGTATTTATTAATCTTCTTATGTATAACAATAAGATAATCGGTGCGGATATTCTTTGTACATCAATAAACGGATTTATTACGGGAGCGGTCAGAAATGTCAATATTGAGAATTGATAAATTTTTATCTTCACAACTGAATATTTCAAGAACCGATGCAAAAAAGCTGCTCAGACAAAAAGGCGTAAAAGTCAATGGTACGGTAGCTGTTAAAGGTGAATTTCAGCTTGATACGGAAAATGATATTGTAACCTTGAACGGAAAAAAGCTTGATTATAAAGAGCATATCTATATTATGCTGAATAAACCGAAAGGTGTCGTTTCCGCAACTGAGGATGCCGATGATGTTACGGTTATTGACATTTTGCCTGATTCTCTTAAACGAAGCGGTCTTTTTCCTGCAGGCAGACTTGATAAAAACACAACCGGCTTTGTTCTTATTACTGATAACGGTGCTTTCGCTCACGATATTCTGTCACCTGCTCACCATGTACCCAAAACCTACATCGTTGACGTTGAAAGGGAAGTCACTGCCGATGAATTCCGCCTTTTTGAGGAAGGTATGCTTATCGGCGAAGAGCTGTTTAAGCCTGCAAGGCTCCGCTTTATAGAAAAAAATTCCGAAAATTCTGCATACCGATATGAAATTATAATTGTTGAAGGCAGATATCATCAGATTAAAAGAATGTTCGGCTCTACGGGAAATCCTGTTATTGAGCTCGAGCGTATTGCTATAGGAAAGCTTTCTCTTGACAGGTCTTTACTCCCCGGCGAAGCCAGGGAATTGACAGAATCTGACATTGAATTATTAAAATCCCGTTAAAATAATCTACACACTTGGTGAAAATACACAACAGCCTATTTTACAAAAAAACGGGCATTTAGTTGTGTATTTTTTTTAACTTGTTAAGCAAATCTTACCGAAATGAATAAAAAAAACAAAAAAAATTGTAATAATCTCTAAAAGGTCTTGCAATGCATAGTAAAAGTGTGTATAATAACATTGTTTAATTTTGTGAATTTGTCTAAAGCGCATATTTTAATCTTGTTAAAAGTTGAGAGGATGATAATTATGTCAAACCGTCTTTTCCAGAGCGTGCTTCATCAGATGAAGGAAGCAGTAGGCAGAACAATAGGTGTTATTGATGAAACAGGGACTATTATTGCTTGTTCCGAGCTTACAAGAATCGGAGACGTTGTGAACGTTGGTGTCTCTGAAATCTTTTCAATCAATTCCGCCACAGCAATCAACGGTAATACATATAAGGCTTTCGGTTCTGTGATGCAGCCTGAGTATACTGTTTTTGTTGAGGGTAACGATACCCTTGCTGAAAAGTATGTTTCTATGCTCGCTGTATCACTTTCAAGCATCAAGCAGTATTATGATGAAAAGTATGACAGAGGAAACTTCATCAAGAACGTTATGCTTGATAATATTCTTCCCGGCGATATTTATCTTAAGGCAAGAGAGCTTCATTTTAATAATGATACAACAAGAGTCGTTCTGCTTGTAAGATTTTCTGAGGTATGCGAGTCCTCTGTGTTTGATACTATTCAGTCACTGTTCCCTGATAAGAACAAGGACTTTGTTATCAGCGTAAACGAAAATGATGTTGCAATTATAAAGGACATTGCCAATGCTTCTGACAGCAAGGACCTTGAAAAGCTTGCCCGTTGTGTCATTGATTCACTCGGCTCATTCTCAATAAATCACGCTGTTGTCGGTATCGGTACTGCAGTAAAGAGTATCAAGGATCTTGCTAAGAGCTTCAAGGAAGCACAGATCGCTCTTGAGGTAGGCAAGGTGTTTGATACCGAAAAGGTTATCATCAATTGTGAAAATCTCGGTATTGCCCGTCTTATTTATCAGCTTCCCACAACACTCTGCGATATGTTCCTTAAGGAAGTTTTCAAGGTCGGCTCAATTGATTCACTTGATCATGAGACACTTTTCACAATTCAGAAGTTCTTTGAAAACAATCTTAATGTTTCAGAAACATCAAGAAAGCTTTTTGTTCACAGAAATACTCTTGTTTACAGACTTGAAAAAATCAGAAAGCTTACAGGTCTTGACCTTCGTGAATTTGATGATGCTATCGTGTTCAAGGTAGCTCTTATGGTTAAGAAGTATCTTGATTCTTCTCCCATCAAGTATTGATTTAAGTTTAATTTTAGCTAAAGGAATTACATTTTATGATAGATTTCTGCGATGTGTCAAAAACATATCAGAACGGCACAAAAGCGCTTAACGGCCTGAATCTTCATATCGATAAGGGTGAGTTCGTTTTTGTTGTAGGTGCTTCGGGTGCCGGTAAGAGTACGTTTCTTAAAATGATTATGCGGGAGGAGGTTCCTACCTCGGGCTCCATAGTCATTGACGGAGTTGAACTCAATTCGCTTAAGGCATCCAAAATACCTTACTACAGAAGAAAGCTTGGTATTGTTTTCCAGGATTTCCGCCTTATTCCCAACCGCACTGTTTATGATAACGTTGCATTTGCAATGCACGTAATCGGTGCTAAGAATAAGGACATTGCAAGAAGAGTAGCTTATGCTCTCAGCCTTGTCGGTCTTTCATCAAAGGTTAAGTGCTATCCCAATCAGCTTTCGGGCGGTGAGCAGCAGAGAGTAGCTCTTGCACGTGCTCTTGTAAATCAGGCTGACATTATTGTTGCTGATGAGCCCACGGGTAATATTGACCCTGAGATGTCAAAGGAAATTGTTGATCTTCTCTCCCATATCAATCAGAATAAAAATACGACAATAATAATGGTTACCCATGAGGTAGACCTTGCTAAGCAGTATAATAAGAGAATCATTACCATTAAAAACGGTACGGTATTTTCAGATACTGCCCATCCCGAGATTGTCGGTGTTGATTTCGGCATTCCCGAAAAAACATCGCCCAATGCATACTATGAAGCTCCTCTTGAGGATGCTGAAATTGAAAACTTTATCGATAATTACGGAAAGAATGATGATGAAGAAGCTTCTGCTTCGGAAGAATAAATCCGTTTTTATCCCGGAAGGTAATTTATGAAAAACAGAAATATCCGCTATCTTACTCATGAGGGCATTAAAAACATTGGTATCAACAGGCTTATGTCTGTTGCCTCTGTTGCAGTTCTGATGTCCTGTCTTGTTATAATCGGTTTTGCTTTTATGCTGTTTCTTAACGTTGATTCAATGTTAAGCTACGTTGAATCGCAGAATGTTGTTATGGTGTTCTGTGATGTTGATGCAGATGAGGCGACGGTTAATAAAACAAAAACAGCTCTTGAAGGCATTGAAAATATTGCCACCTGCGAAATGGTTTCAAAGGAGGAGGCCTTTAATAGCGTGAAGGAAGCATATGGCGATAATGCAGAGGTCCTTAAGAATCTTGACCCGTCATTTTTGCCTGTTGGCTTCAGAGTTACCGTTTCTGATATGAAGCTTTTTGATGAAACGGTGCTTAAAATTTCTGCAGTTGAAACTGTTGACAGTATACAGCAGAACAGTAATCTTGCTTCAAAGCTTGAAGAGATAAGAACAGCAATTTCCTTTATCAGTATCGGTGTAATAATTGTTCTTTTTATTGTATCAATGTTCATCATTGCCAATACTGTACGTATCACAATGTTCTCTCGTAAGCTTGAAATAAGCATTATGAAGGCAGTAGGGGCAACCAATTGGTTTATAAGATGGCCCTTCCTTGTTGAAGGCATTGTAATCGGTCTTATTTCCTCTGTTGTGTCATTCTTTGTACTTGCTTTGCTTTACCACCTGCTTGCAGGTCCTTTTGCATCAATCTTTGCAATTCTCGGAAACACCGTTGTTAATTTCTGGGATTATGCACTGATTATATTTATCGGATTCCTTTCCGTAAGTGTAATTACGGGCGGATTGGGCAGCCTTATTTCAATGAAAAAATATCTTAAAGAACAGGGGAGTGTCGTTGTAGATGAAGGTTAATTCAGTTAAACGTATTCTTGCGCTTGTTCTGTGTGTATTTTCTATAATTTCTTCTCCTCTTGTAATTTTTGCTACAGTAAGCTCTCAGGACCAACAGAAAATTGATGAGTACGAAAAAAAGCAGGAAGAGCTTCAGGAGAAAATTGATGCCGCACAGGCAGAAATTGACAAATTAAAAGAGAATATTCAGGACAAAGAAAAATACGCTTCACAGCTTGCAGGACAGATTGATAACTTTCAGGCTCAGATAGATGTTCTTAATACAAGAATTGATGATCTTGAAGGTCAGAAAAGTGTTATTCAGGAAAAAATTGATGCACTTGATATCGAAATCGCAGGTATTGAAGAGGATATTCATAAAAATGAAGAACAGGTAGAGAAAACAGAGGGTGAGATTTCCGATGTTTACCATAAGCTTCAGGACAGAATCCGTGAAAACTATGTTAACGGAGCTACCTCTGATCTTGAGCTTCTTCTTGATTTTGATAATGACTGTGATTTCTCAACTTATCTTATAATTTCAGAAATTAATCAGCGTCGTGCAAAGAACGACGAGGAGCTTGTAACAACTCTTAACGAGGATATCGCAAAGCTTGAAATTCTTAATGATGAATATGAGCTTATGATTGATACAATTGAAGTTAAGCGTGATGAGCATCAGGTACAGGTTGACGAGCTTAATCTCAAGGAAAATGAGATTGTTGTTTCCCGTTCAAAGCTTGAGGATTCTCAGGATGATCTTAAAGTGTTACAGCAGGAAGCATATTCATATATCAGACAGCTTGATGCACAGAGTGCAACATATGAAAAGCTTGTAAGCAGCTACGAAGCTGATATCAAGGCATTTGAGAATAAAATTGATGCCATAATAAATTCTGCATCCCGCGGAGACGGAAATGTTTCATCTAAGCCCGGCGGATTTATATGGCCCTTGCAGTATAGCGACGTTTACATATCATCCTCCTACGGTTACAGATATGATCCTATTTCAGGTGTATATAAGCTTCACGGCGGAACGGATACCTGCTGTTGGAGCGGAACAATGGGAAAGGCTGTAAGAGCTTCTGCTTCCGGTACGGTTATTATTTCAACATGGCATAATGCTTACGGTTATTATGTCGGCATTGACCACGGAAACGGTATTGTTACAATTTATGCACATAACAGCTCACTTAACGTCTCTGTAGGACAGAAGGTAGCTCAGGGAGATATTGTGGCATATGCAGGCTCTACGGGATATTCTACCGGTGCACACTGTCACTTCGAAGTGAGAGTCAACGGAACAAAGGTTAATCCCACGGGTTATGCTTCTCTTCCTAATTAAATTGAAAGTTGATTGATAATGACAAGAAAAATTTCTTTGGGAATTACTGCAATTCTTATAATTGCTTCAATTGTAATTTCTTCTGTTGTTACGTTATTTTTTGTTTTAAGAACCTATGATAATCTGCTCGTTGATTTACCTCAGCGGGCAGAGCAGTATTTAAAACTGGGTGAACTTGACGAGCTTGTCAGAAGTGAGTATTACGGCAGCTTTGATGATACATCAGTTGACGGCTCATTGGCAACGGGATTTATAAGCGGTCTTAAAGATCCTTTCAGTTTTTATGTTTCAGCTGACGATGTTGAAAGCTATAAGAATTTTCTTGACGGTCGAATGGAAGGCATAGGTCTTAATGCATATTACGATAACAGCCTCAGTAAGATGATTGTAAGCTTTGTTTATGATCATTCGCCTGCTGCAGAGGCAGGAATTGAAGTTGATGATTTTATTCTTTCCGTTAACGGGAAGAGTGTTACCTCCGAAAACTATGCCTCTCTTCTGTCGGCTATGACAACAGGCTTTGATAATAAGGTTACTGTTACCTTCGGAAAGGCTGCGGGAGAGGAAGCTCAGGAAAATTCGTCTCAGCTTACTACAGGTTATGAAATTAAATCCTGTAGTTATCTTATTGATAATTCTGTAGGCTATATTCGTCTTACTTCCTTTTATGAAAGCACCTTTACTGTTTTTTCTGAAGCTGTTGAGCATTTCATTAATAATAAAATCAATAATGTCATTATTGACCTCAGAAACAGCTCAGGGCAGAATTATGACGTAGCTGCAAAAATTATCGACTATATTGTTCCTGTCGGTTCTGAAGGAACCGGTGCCGTTTACAGCGCAAAGAATTCAAAAGGTGAAACAGTTGTTCAGTATGCTTCGGATTCAAGTGCTGTCAATATGAGCTTTGTTGTTCTTGTCAATGACCGTACAGAGGCTGCTGCAGAGCTGGTGGCTGTTGATTTACGGGATTTCGGTAAAGGTATTTTGTTAGGTGAGAAAACCGCAGGCTTCGGTACTATGCAGAAGCTTTTCACTCTTTCTGACGGTGATGCTGTTTATCTTTCCGTTGCAGAAATTTATCCCTATATTTCAGGCTCTTTTAACAACAAGGGCATTGCTCCCGATATTGTTGTTGAATCCTCCGAGGCTTTCAAGAATCAGTTAGGCTCAGATGACTTTTCAGATGATGAGCAATATAAAACTGCTGTTTCATATTTTACAGGAAAAAATTAAGGCATCTCTTATGAGATGCCTTCTCTTTTTTAATCAACAGTTGCAGGTTCGGTTACTGCGGATTCAATATAAACAAGCTCCTTGATATTATTATATATAGATTCTCCTATGCCGGGTACGTTCAACAGTTCTTCTTTGAAGCAGAAATCGCCGTTCTCTTTTCTGTATTCAAGTATAGCCGAGGCCTTTGCTTCTCCGATTCCGGGAAGCTGACACAGTAAAAATATATTGTCTGTGTTTATATCCACTCGAATTACATAGTTCTCATTACTGTCGCTGTTGCTTCCTGAGGAAAATGTTTCATCAATTGTTATTGTCGGAAGCTCCCCGGTTTCCAGAAAGCCGTTGAATCTTATTCCTATGAAAAACAGTATGAAAACAAAGTTTGTAATTATCAGCAGTCTGATAACTTCTTTTTCTGTTATTGAGCCTTTTTTGAAAAACGCAAAGGTATGTTCATTTCTTTTCATTGTATTACCGTAAATTGATGAATTTTTTGTTTATTATACTTTTATTGTAAAAATATGTCAAATATTATTTTAAACGGATAAATTATTCAATAATATCAAGTGAATAAGAGAATAAAAGCAGTAAATAATATTACCGATAAAGAAAAAGGAGTGACAATGATGCTTGATAAGCTTGCTTTAATTCTTGTAATTATAGGCGCAATAAACTGGGGTTCAATCGGACTTTTTCAGTTTGACATAGTCGGCTGGATTTTTGGCGGTCAGTCTGCGGTAGTCAGCAGAATTATTTTTACCGTTGTAGCTCTTGCCGGTATCTGGTGTATTTCTCTTTTATTCAGAGAAAACGAAGTTCTTGTAGATAATAAGGATATGTAAAAAAATTAAGGCTTGGTAACTGTTTTGTTATCAAGCCTTAATTTATGATTTTATTTAACTGCCTCAAGAAGAGCGTCGGTTTTGTCTGTGCGCTCCCAGGTAAGATCAAGGTCGGTTCTTCCGATGTGACCGTAGGCTGCAATATTGTGATATATAGGCTTTCTTAAGTCGAGCTTGTCTATAATTGCGGCAGGTCTCAGGTCAAATACCTTTGTAACTGCTTCGGAAATCTTTTCATCTGAAACCTTACCGGTACCGTAGGTGTCAACAAGTACAGA
The DNA here is from genome assembly GCA_045586465.1 of Acutalibacteraceae bacterium. GTDB lineage: Bacteria > Bacillota > Clostridia > Oscillospirales > Acutalibacteraceae > RUG806. Next base: position 11,985 of record JAZNAI010000291.1, read on the forward strand.
AACGGGCTTAGCAACGCCTATAGCGTAAGCAAGCTCAACCTGACAGCGGGATGCGAGGCCTGCTGCTACGATATTCTTCGCAACGTACCTTGCTGCATAGGCTGCAGAGCGGTCAACCTTTGTGGGATCCTTTCCTGAGAAGGCACCGCCGCCGTGGCAGGCATAGCCGCCGTATGTATCAACAATAATTTTTCTGCCGGTAAGACCGCTGTCACCAACGGGTCCGCCGGTTACAAATCTGCCTGTGGGATTGATGAAGAACTTAGTATTTTCATCCATAAGAGAAGCGTCAATCGTGGTTTTAATAACCTTTTCAATCATATCCGTTCTGATTGTTTCAAGGTCAACATATTCCTTGTGCTGAGTTGAGATAACAACTGTGTCTACACGAACGGGCTTGTTATCATTATATTCGATGGTAACCTGAGTTTTTCCGTCGGGACGAAGATAGGGGAGTGTTCCGTCCTTTCTTATGTCTGAAAGCTTCTTTGCAAGCTTGTGTGCAAGTGTGATGGGCATAGGCATAAGCTCGGGAGTTTCATCGCATGCATAGCCGAACATCATACCCTGATCACCTGCGCCGTGAAGATTGTAGTTGTCATCCTCACCGTTTCTGAGCTCAAGAGATTTGCTGACACCCATATCAATATCGGGGGACTGCTTATCAATTGTTGTCATAACAGCACAGGAATTGCCGTCAAAGCCGGCATCGGGTGAGTTAAATCCTGTGTCGCAGATCGCTTTTCTTACAATTGCCGGAATATCTACGTTAGCTTTTGTTGTAATTTCACCCATTACAAGCGCCATACCGGTTGTGCAGATAGATTCGCAGGCAACACGGGAATAGGGGTCCTGTTCAAGAAGAGCATCAAGAACCGCATCGGAAATCTGGTCGCATACCTTATCGGGATGACCTTCAGTTACTGATTCTGATGTAAAAAAGTGCTTAGACATTTTGTACCTCCAATAAAAATACCTCACAGGCATACCCGTGAGGTGTTAAATTACCTTATCTCTCGGATAAACCGCGGAATTAGCACCTTGCAAAATGCAGGTTGCCGGGCGTCACAGGGCCGGTCCCTCAGCCACTCTTCATAAGGGT
>JAZNAI010000292.1:0-16091 GCA_045586465.1 Acutalibacteraceae bacterium
AAAATGGCAACCGTTGATGATTTCTTTGCTGCTCTCGGCTACGGCGGTATTGTTCTTTCAAAGATAATGCCTATGCTTCGTGACGAGTACAATAAAATCGTCAAGGCGGCAAATGATACTGCTGTAAAATACAAGCAGGCCAAGACCGTAAGCTCAGAAGGAGTTGTGGTAGAGGGCATTACAAACTGCCTTATAAAGCTTTCCCGTTGCTGTAATCCTATCCCCGGCGACGATATAATCGGCTTTATCACAAGAGGTCACGGTGTGTCCGTTCACAAAAAGGACTGTCCCAATGTGCCTGACGACATATACAATGCTCCCGAAGCGCACCGCTGGATAAAGGTTTACTGGAATTCCACGGTGAAAACCGAATTTGCCGCTTCAATGCTTCTTACCTGCCTTGCGGGAAAGACCATTATGAACGACATTTTTACTGCTCTCAATGCAATTCACGTTACTGTTCAGTCCATTAATACGAGAGGTACAAAGGACGGCAGAGTGCTTATTAACCTTACAATAAATGCGAACAGCGTAGAGCACCTGAAATCCGTTATGCAGCGTCTCGGTAAGCTTTCGGGCGTACTCAGCGTTGACCGCTCAGGTATGGATATATGAAACAAATCTGTGATTTGTTTCAGTGATATATTTTGCAAAGCAAAATGTGATATATTTGCCTGCGGCAAATGTTTCGGCAAAAATATACAAAAAAGGAGAATAATAAAATGGAAAAGAAAAAGGTTTACCGTTCAACAACGGACAAGAAAATTGCAGGTGTATGCGGCGGTCTTGCAGAGTATTTCGGAATCGATGCAACAATCATCAGACTTATCTGGGCTTGCTGTGTGATTTTTGCAGGCTTCGGTCTCTGGATTTATATTATTGCTGCAATTATTCTTCCTAAGAACCCCGGCTATACACCCTATCAGGATGTTAATAATCAGAACAACCCCTACAACAATCAGCAGCCTCCCTACAACAACTGATGAAAGCGGTTATTCAGAGAGTAACGGAAGCATCCGTTAAGGTTGACGGTAATATTGTCGGCAGTATTTCCAAGGGCTTTCTTGTGCTTTTAGGAGTAATGGAAGGTGATACGGAAAAGGAAGCCGCACTTATGGCGTCAAAAATCGCAAAGCTTCGTGTTTTTGAAGACAGCGAAGAAAAAATGAATCTCTCCGTCACGGATGTTGACGGGGAGATATTGAGTGTTTCTCAGTTTACCCTTTGTGCGGACGTAAAAAAGGGTAACAGACCCTCATTTACGCCCTCTGCAAAGCCGGACGAGGCAAAGGCATTGTATAAGAAATTCAATGCTTTTCTTCTCACAGAGGGTGTAAGAAAGGTTGAAACGGGTATTTTCGGTGCGGATATGAAGGTAAGCCTTCTTAATGACGGTCCTGTTACAATCATATTTGATACCGATATCTGGAAAAAATCATAATTTACGGTGTGAAAATGTTAGATGTAATTACGCTTCAGTTGGGAAGCTACAGAACAAATTGTTATATTATTACCGATACTGCTTCGGGGGAGAGTGCTGTTGTTGACCCCGGAGAGTATACCCCTGCCCTTGAAAACGCACTTCGCTCAAGGGGAATAGAAAAGGTTAAGTATATTCTTCTGACTCACGGCCATTTCGACCACATCTGCGGAGCCTTTTCTCTTAAAGAGAATTTCGGCGGTGAGGTGCTTATTCATGCTGAGGACAGAATCTGTCTTGAAAGCACGAAATGGAGTCTCTGCGATACCGTAGAGGGCTATTCGCAGACGGTTATGTCTCCCGACAGAGAAATTGCCGAGGGTGATACGCTGATGCTCGGTGAAACCGAAATTTCCGTAATGCACACTCCCGGTCACACAAGAGGCGGTGTATGCTTTATTGCGGACGGAAAAATATTCTCGGGCGATACACTTTTTAAGGTGGGTATCGGCAGAACAGACCTTCCCGGAGGGCATCTCAGAACCCTTGTAAATTCCCTTCGCCGTATCGGTTCTCTCCCGGGGGACTACGATATTTACCCCGGGCACGGCGGCAGCACCACACTTTCTTCTGAATTATCACAGAACAGTTTATTGAGGTCAAAATGATTCTTGAGCTTATCGGTAACACTTATAAATATGAGTGTGAGAAAATAATAAGAATATTTTTCCCTGCCGAAAGGGTGCTCACGGGAGAAGCCGCCGACGAGCCCGACAGACATATTATCTGTGAAGTAAAAACGGGTAAGACGGAAAACACATATTCCTGTAAGGCTTTTGTTGACGGCAAGAAATCGGAATTTTCCTTTTCTTATCCCGTAACTGAGGATGACGGTGATTCTCTCCGTGAAAGACTTCTTGCAAAGGCTATGCTTCCCGTGCTTTCGGAAATTACGGGAATTGTTCCCCCGTGGGGAATTCTCACGGGTATAAGACCTGCCAAGCTTATGAGAAAATACATAAGTGAGAAGGGTACTGAAAATGCCGTGAAAATGTTTACGGATTTCTTTGAAGCGGGTGAGGAAAAGACCTTTCTTGCAAAAAATGTTGCTCTTTTTGAAAATAAGGTTATTGAAGAGGCGGATGTCCGTTCATTCTCCCTTTACGTTTCAATACCCTTCTGTCCCACAAGATGCTCCTATTGTTCATTCGTTTCACATTCGGTTGCAGGTGCAAAAAAGCTTATTCCCGATTACGTAAAATGTCTTTGCGAGGAAATTAAGGAAACGGCACGCCTTGCAGGGGAGAATTCCCTGAAGCTTGAAACCGTGTATATAGGCGGCGGTACGCCTACCTCCCTTGAGGCATCTCAGTTAAAGGAAATTACCGATGCCCTGAATCTTTATTTTGATATGAAAAATGTAAAGGAGTTCACCGTTGAGGCAGGCAGACCCGATACGATAACTCCCGAAAAATTGCTTGTGCTTAAGAATGCAGGTGTTACGAGAATCAGCATAAACCCCCAGACCTTTTCGGATAGTGTGCTTGAAGCTATCGGCAGACGGCATACTGCAGAGGACACTCTGGAGAAATTCAGTCTTGCAAGGGATATGGGATTTGATAACATCAATATGGATTTTATTGCAGGGCTTCCCACGGATAATTTTGAAGGCTTCTGCAAAAGTATTGACAAGGCTGTTGAGCTGTCCCCTGAGAATATTACCGTACACACCCTTTCCGTAAAGCGTTCCTCGGATATGAATCAGACGGGAAAGGAATACTGTACGGCAGAGGAAACTGAGAGAATGGTCGACTATGCAAACAAAACCCTCTCAGCAAACGGCTATCTGCCTTATTATATGTACAGACAGAGCAAATCTGTTGCTAATCTCGAAAACGTCGGCTGGTGTAAAAAGAATTACCCCTGCCTTTATAACATATATATGATGGAGGAAATACACACGGTTCTGGCTGTTGGTGCTTCCGCCGTCACAAAGCTCACTCTTCCCGGAAGTGATGAGCTTCAGAGAATTTTCAATTACAAATACCCCTATGAATATATTTCCGATTTCGGTGAAATGATAAACCGCAAAAAAGCCGTGACGGATTTTTATAAAAACGTATAAACAAAGGGGCTTACGGCATAGAATTTTAAGAAAAGAGAAACGGAGGATATACCGATGGAAGAAAGAAAAAAGCAATCTCTCGTAAACGGTGCGCTGATACTTACGGTTGCTATCGGTCTTGTAAAAATTACGGGAATTCTTTTTAAGCTTTATATTACCGATAAAATAGGCTTTGCTGCAAAGGGATATTTTGCAACCGCATACAACATCTATACTCCCATCTATTCAATTGCCCTTGCAGGTCTTCCCGTTGCCGTTTCAAAAATGGTTGCCGAGAAGGCAGTACAGGGAAAATACCGTGACGTAAAGAATCTTTTCAGCGTTTCCTTGGGGCTTTTTACTCTTTTCGGTGCTATAGGCACTCTTATCATTGTGCTTATGGCATATCCCTATTGTGTTACCACGGATTCAATAAATGCACTTCCTGCTGTGCTGACAGTAGCCCCCTCTCTTCTTTTCTGCTGTATTATGAGCGGCTACAGAGGCTATTATCAGGGACTCAGGAATATGACTCCCACTTCGGTTTCTCAGGTTATAGAATCTGCAGGTAAGCTGATTTTCGGCTACGTGTTTATGAATGTGATTCTCCTTACGGGAGTTGAATTTGCAGATAAAATTCCCGTGCTTAATAAATTCGTAACCGACGCATCATCCGCTTATGCGGCTGCGGCTGCCATATCAGGTGTTACCATCGGCTCTGCAATGGGTCTCGTTTACATAATAATAAAGCACCGTCTTGATAAAAACAGCATTCCCGCAAGTCTTATTGCGGCTTCTCCCGAAGCTCAGGAAAAAAAGCTGCTTCGCAAGGAGCTGCTTATTATGGCGCTTCCCTTTGCAATCAGCTCCCTTGTTTTTAACCTTACCACCTTTATAGACAGCTGGACAATACAGAACAGACTCGCATATGTTCTGAGTACAAATTTTGATACGGTGGCGGCAATGTATCCGAAAATTATAGAATACACAGGCTATACCGCCGCACAGGCAGCAGAATTCAAGACCTACCTTTTCGGTGCTTACGATACGGTTCTTGAAATAAAGAACATTATTCCCACGCTGACAATTGCTCTCGGCTCATCTGCTCTTCCTATTCTCAGTGAGCTGTGGGTGTCCGGAAAGAAGCGTGAGGTAGGAGATACCATCAACAGAGTGTTCCGCCTTATCCTTCTTATGGCGCTTCCGGCAGGTATCGGCATGTGCGCTCTTGCTGAGCCTATTCTTCTTCTAATATACGGCAGAAAGGAGCACACCTTACCTGCAATTGAATACATTGCTCCCATCCTTATGCTTTACGGAATATCAGTATGCTTTTTAGCCCTTGCACAGCCCGTTACAAATATGCTTCAGGCAATAGATAAGCCCAATGTTCCCCTTAAGAGCATGGCGGCAGGTGCGGTTGCAAAGGTGCTTGCTAATATGATTCTCGTAAGCATCCCGTCAATCAATATTCAGGGTGCGGTTGTGGGCTCCTTCCTTTCAAATATTATTATGGTTGTCTGGGGCTTTATCGTGCTTAAAAAGGCGGCGGATATAAAATACGACTGGAAAACAAGTGTTATTAAGCCTCTTTTATGTTCTGTTCTGACGGGTGCCGGTGCATTCGGTGTGCATATGCTTTGTATGAGGATTTTTACTGCTGTCGGAATCGGAGGCGGTCTTACAGCCAATAATCTTTCCACAATAATTGCCGTTGGTGCAGCTGTGGTAATTTACATTATTACCCTGTTTGCTACAAAAACTCTCTTAAAAAGCGACGTTATTATGCTTCCCAAGGGAGAAAAAATCGCAAAAGTACTTGAAAAATATAGACTTTTAGGGTAAAATACCAATGTATGTGATTTTTTAGGCGGTAAATGCTATGGTTGATAATTTTCAGTTCAAAGATTCCTATAATATTGACGATCTTCTGAGAATAGTTGAGATTCTCCGTGCCCCCGGGGGCTGTCCCTGGGATGCCGAGCAAACTCACGAGAGCATCAGAAAGGACTTTATTGAGGAAACCTACGAGGTAATTGAGGCTATCAACAAGAATTCACCCGAGATGCTCCGTGAGGAGCTGGGTGACGTGCTTTTGCAGGTTGTTTTTCACACTCTTATTGAAACTGAAAAGGGTAATTTTACCTTTTCCGACGTAACTGATGAAATCTGCAAAAAGCTCATTATCCGTCATCCCCACGTTTTCGGTGACGTAAACGTTTCTTCAACGGAAGAGGTGCTGACTAACTGGGACGCTATAAAAATGGGTACCAAGAAGCAGACCACGGTTGCAGAAGCAATTTACTCCATTCCCCGTGAGCTTCCCGCTTTGATGCGTGCCAACAAGGTACAGAAAAAGGCTGCCAAGGCAGGCTTTGACTGGCCCGACGTTACGGGTGCTTTCGAAAAAATCACGGAAGAAGCAAAGGAGGTTGACACCGCAATTGCAAAGGGTAACGAGACGGAAATCCTTGATGAGATAGGTGACCTTCTCTTTGCGGTTGTAAACGTTGCAAGAAAAACGGGTGTTGACCCCGAGGAAGCACTGACACGTGCTACGGATAAATTTTCCCGACGTTTTGAAAAATCGGAAAAAATGGCAACAGAAGAGGGTGTCGATATGAAATCGGCAACTCTTGAAAAGCTCGACGAATATTGGGAAAAGGCTAAAAAACAGGAACAAACGCCGTAACAGGCTTTTGAATATATAAGGAGGATACTATAATGAATAAGACAGAACTTATCAATGCAGTTGCTGCTAAGGGTCTTTCCAAGAAGGACGCTGACGTTGCTGTTAAGGCAGTTATCGACAGCATCACAGAAGCTCTCAAGAAGGGCGAAAAGGTTCAGCTTATCGGCTTCGGCACATTCGAAGTTCGTGAAAGAGCTGAAAAGGAAGCTCGTAACCCCAGAACAGGCGAAACCATCAAGGTTGCTGCTGCTAAGGTTCCCGCTTTCAAGGCTGGCCAGGCTCTCAAAGATGCCGTTAAATAATTGAAGAATTATTTGAATATTGAGCTGAGCTTTATACTCAGCTCTTTATTTTTTGTCTTTACAACAAGCCTTTATGTATGGTAGTATTGTTGTGTATAAGATAAATTATAAAAAACGGAGATTTATTATGAGCTGGCTTATTATTAAAAGATATCTTCTTGCAATTCTTATGATGCCTATGTTCCTTTTTAATTATATTTTCAATGATTATGCAATTCCCCCCGTAAGCCGTGAGGGAGCATACCTTTTCTGTTATTTTACAGGAAATGAGGTAAGCGAGCAGACCCTTCATTTTGCCGTAAGCACGGACGGATATAAATTTGAAGCTCTGAACGGCAATGAAGCAGTTATTGAACAGACCAAGGGAACGCTTTGTGTACGTGACCCCTATATTCTTAAGGGACCCGATGAAAACGGCAAGGACTGCTATTTTATAATTGCTACGGATATGAACGCTCTTGAGGGCTGGACCTCCAATCACGCTCTTATTACATGGAGAAGCTACGACCTTGTTAACTGGACGGATGAAACCGTTATTGATATGAGAGATTTTGAGGGCTTCGAAACCACAAACCGTGCCTGGGCTCCTCAGGCAATATGGGACAGCGAAAAGGAAATGTATATGGTCTACTGGGCAAACTCCACTCTCGAAAACGACACGGCAGGCCACTACTATGCATATACGAAGGATTTCAAGACCTTTGAAACCGCTCCCGAGGTTCTTTTCGGCAGATGGAATGAAACCGACCCCGAGACGGGAGAAAAGAGAAACGTTCAGTGTATAGACGGTGATATTGTCTATAACGAAAAGGACGGTTATTATTACCTCTATTTCAAAGAGGATATTACTCAGAAAATTGCTTACGTCCGTTCCGAAAATCTTACGGGACCCTACAACACGGACTATACTATCTGTTCTCTTAACTGGCACGGTGTTGAGGGAAGCTCAATGTATAATATCACGGGCACGGATAAGTGGATTATGATAATGGACGAATATTCTCAGGGAACATTCTTCCCTCAGATTACCGAGGATTTTCAGAATTTCACAAGAATCCGCAGAGGCGATATGAAAATAGATCACGTAAAGCCCCGTCACGGCTCTGTTGTAGCTATTTCGGAGGATGAATACCATACATTAACAGCACACTACGGTGTTGAAAAATAAAGGAGAAGAGAAAATATGAAATACAGAGAATTCGGAAAAACCGGCTGTAAGGTGTCAAGCCTCGGCTTCGGTGCAATGCGTATGCCTACAATTGAGGTTGACGGTAAGAAGATAATTGACGAGGAGAAGGCAATTGCCCTTATACGACGTGCGATTGACAGCGGAGTAAACTACGTTGATACGGCTTACTTCTATCACGACGGCGAAAGCGAACGTCTTGTGGGTAAGGCTCTGAAGGACGGCTACAGAGAAAAGACTTATCTTGCAACAAAGCTCCCTATGGGTCACGTAAATTGTGCAGAGGATTTTGACAGACTTCTTGACGAACAGCTCGGGAAGCTTGACGTTGATTATGTTGATTTTTATCTTTTCCACGCTCTTAACAGGGATTCCTGGAAAAAGGTAATTGATTTCGGTCTTATTGAAAAAATGAAAAAGGCAAAGGCAGAGGGAAAAATCCGTCATATGGGCTTCTCCTTCCATGATGACCTTGAGGTCTTCGAGACTATTATCAAGGAATACGACGGCTGTGAATTCTGTCAGATTCAGTTTAATTACCTCGATACTGACTATCAGGCAGGTATTGAAGGTCTTCGTCTGGCAAGTGAAAAGGGAATAGGTCTTATTATTATGGAGCCGCTTCTGGGCGGCGGCCTCGTAAATCCTCACGAAACAGTAAAGGCTTGTCTTCCCGAGGGAATGAATACCGTTGAGGCGGCACTTGCATATATCTGGAACTATCCCGAGGTATCCCTTCTCTTAAGCGGTATGGGAACTGAGGAGCAGCTTACGGAAAATATGGCGCTTGCAGATAAGTACGAAGCCTCTTCTCTTACCAAGGAGCAGGAAAACTGCTTTGTTGAAGCAAAAAAGGCTCACGGCAAGCTGGGACTTATTCCTTGCACAGGCTGCAATTATTGCAGCGTATGTCCCGAGGAAATTGCAATTCCCGAAATCTTCTCGGCATTCAATCTCGGTGCAAGCGAGGACAGAAGAAGGGTCAAGGAAGCAATGCCCGATATTGAGGACAGAGTGAGAAAGTGTGCCGAATGCGGTGCCTGCGAAAAAATGTGTCCCCAGAACATCGAAATCAGAAAGATGTTCAAGCGCATAAGAGACAGCTTTTAACAGAATATAATTTCAAGGCATCCGACATAACCCCGGATGCCTTTGTGTTGTTATTTTGTATAAAAAATTGTCGCTTATTTTATAAGTTTTCAATAAAACACAGAAATAATTTAATTGCCCTTTTTTCTCTTGAAAGACAGTAAAATTAAGACTATAATCAAGGCTGAAATTTTGGATTACGGTGATTATTATGAAAGAATTAAAGCAGAACGTTTTTCAGCCGAAGCTCATTTCCTCTCTTAAGGGATACACGGGCGCTCAGTTTGTAAAGGATCTGACAGCAGGCGTAATTGTTGCAATTATTGCCCTTCCTCTGTCAATTGCCCTTGCCCTTGCTTCCGGTGTCACTCCCGAGCAGGGACTTTATACCGCAATTGTTGCAGGCTTTGTAATTTCAGCCTTCGGCGGAAGCCGTGTGCAGATTGCAGGACCCACGGCGGCATTTGCCACAATCGTTGCCGGAATCGTAGCGGAAAGCGGCTTTTCGGGACTTGTTCTTGCTACTCTTATGGCAGGTGTAATGCTCATTCTTATGGGTGTTTTTAAACTGGGAAGTCTTATAAAGTTTATTCCTTTTACCATTACAACGGGCTTCACAACGGGTATTGCCGTAACTCTTATTATCGGTCAGCTCAAGGATTTCCTGGGACTTACCTTCAATAATTCTCCCATTGAAACTATGGAGAAGCTTGAAGAGGTTGCTCACACTATAGGCACGTTCAATTTTGAAGCCTTTCTTATAGGTATTATTTCCCTTGCTGTGCTTATAATCTTCCCCAAATTCATAAAGAAGATACCCCCTTCAATTTTTGCAATTGTGATTTCAGCAGTGCTTGTAAAGGTTTTCGATATGAATGTAAACACCATAGGCTCCCTTTACACAATTTCCTCTGCACTGCCCACCCCTTCGCTTCCCGAAATGTCATTTGATACGGTAAAGGCAGTTATTCCCGATGCTGTGACTATTGCCGTGCTTGCAGGTGTTGAATCCCTTCTTTCCTGCGTTGTTGCAGACGGTATGACGGGCAGCCGCCATAACTCTAATACCGAGCTTATTGCTCAGGGTATGGGTAATATTGCTTCTGCTCTCTTCGGAGGTATTCCTGCTACCGGTGCTATTGCAAGAACAGCTGCGAACATCAAAAACGGCGGAAAAACTCCCGTTGCCGGTATGATTCACGCTGTTGTGCTTCTTCTTGTCCTTGTGGTTCTTATGCCCTATGCGGCACTTATTCCTATGCCCACAATTGCCGCAATTCTCTTTGTTGTTGCATACAATATGAGTGAGTGGAGAGAATTTGTGGCTATCGTCAAGCGTTCCCCCAAGAGTGACGTGCTTGTGCTTGTTGTAACCTTTGCCCTTACCGTTGTATTTGACCTTGTTGTTGCAATTGCAGTAGGTCTTGTTCTTGCAACAGTCCTCTTTATGAAGAGAATGAGTGACGTTACCGATGCTTACGGCTGGAAGGAATTTGACGAGCATACAGACAGCGAAAACATCCGCTTCAAGAAAGTTCCCGAAAATACAATGGTATTTGAGATAACGGGTCCCGTTTTCTTCGGTGCATCAGGTAAAATTGCCGATGTAATAAAGCACGGTAAAAAGGACATTCTTATTATAAGAATGAGAAGCGTTCCCGCAATTGATGCAACGGGTCTTCACAGCTTTGAGTCACTTATAAAGGTATGTAAAAAGAGCGGAAAAACCCTTATTCTTTCCCACGTAAACGAGCAGCCTCTGAATACCCTTAAAAAGGCAGGACTTTTGGAGGAAATCGGAGAAGAAAACATCTGTGCCAATATTGATGAAGCACTTCTTCACGCAGCCGAAGTAAAGCTCTCTTAAATTTTTTGTTGACAATTAAGAATTTTGATGATAGAATACCCGTAATAAAGGCTATGACGAAGAGGGACTTTTCAGATAACCTCAAGAGAGACGGTGGTAGGTGCGAGCCGTTGGTGAAGGGAAACAGTCTGTAGCTTCCGAGCCGGAGAGAGGAAAGCTTTAAGCCGTAGAACTCTCCCGTATGGCTGCGTAAAAGCATAAGGCTTGATAAATGAGCCTGAGAGGCACTTCTGAGTGCAATTTGAGTGGTACCGCGGGTAATGTATTTTTCCCGTCTCAAAGAATTTTCTTTGGGACGGTTTTTTTTATTCGTCCCGGATGGAGGAAATATGAGTAACAGTATTACAGGTCTTGATTTCAAAATAAGAGAAATGGCGTCCCGTATAAAGGAGCTCCGTGAGGTTATGGGCTTTACCTATACGGAAATGGCTCATAAAACGGGTGTATCCGTAGAGGAGTATATGCGCTGTGAAGAGGGCAAGAGTGACCTTAACTTTGCCTTCATTTACCGCTGTGCACTTGCATTCAACGTTGACGTTACGGACATTATTGAGGGTTCATCTCCCACACTTGCCTCCTACACGGTGACAAGAAAGGGCGAGGGTCAGATTATTCAGCACGCCCACGGTATGACGTACTATAATCTTGCCGCATCCTTCAAAAACAGAATTGCCGAGCCTCTTTACGTTCATTCCGTAAAGGGCGGTGACGATAATAAGGATATCGAGCTTACCACCCACGACGGTCAGGAAATTGACATTGTTATAAAGGGCACTCTTAAGGTTCAGATAGGTGAGCACGCAGAGGTGCTTCACGAGGGTGACAGCATTTATTATGACTCCTCAACTCCTCACGGTATGGCGGCTGTCGGTGATGATGACTGTCTTTTCTATGCTATTGTTCTGAATCCCTCGGGTGAGCCAATTCCCGAATTCTCCGCACAGAAGGCTGAAACTGCAGTATCTCCCAAGAGACTCGGTGAAGCAAAAACAGACCGGGTTTACCGTAAATGGGTATCTGTTCAGAAGAATGAGCACGGCACTCCCGTCAAGGTTGACTTTATAAATGAGGATAAGTTCAATTTCGCATTCGATATAGTTGATGAAATTGCAAAGACCAAGCCCGAAAAGCTTGCAATGCTTCACGTTTCTGAGGATTTCACCGAAAGACGCTTTACCTTCTCCGATATTTCAAAGGCATCAAATCAGTGCGCAAACTATTTTAAGTCCCTTGGTATCAAAAGAGGCGACAGAGTTCTTCTTGTTCTCAAGCGCCATTATCAGTTCTGGTTTGCAATCCTCGGTCTTCATAAGCTGGGGGCAATTGCAATTCCCGCAACCAATCAGCTTTTAGAGCACGACTTCTCATACCGCTTCAATGCGGCAGGCATCAGTGCTATTATCTGTACTGCTGACGGCAATACCTCCGATGAAGCAGACAAGGCAGCAAAGGATGCTCCCACTCTTACAACAAAGATTATTGTAAACGGTGAAAAGGAAGGCTGGCGCAGCTTTGACAGCGAATACTCCCTTTTCAGCGAAAAGTTTGAAAGAACAGAGGATTCCCCCTGCGGCGAAGAGCTTATGCTTATGTTCTTTACCTCAGGTACAACGGGATATCCCAAAATTGCCGCACACAACTTCAAATATGCTCTCGGTCATTTCGTTACTGCAAAATACTGGCACTGTGTTGACCCCGACGGACTTCATCTTACAATTTCCGATACGGGCTGGGCAAAGGCTCTCTGGGGTAAGCTTTACGGTCAGTGGATGTGCGAGGCAGCAACCTTCGTTTACGACTTTGACCGCTTCAATGCAGGGGATATTCTTCCTATGTTCGCAAAGTATCATATTACTACCTTCTGTGCTCCTCCCACAATGTACCGTATGCTTATAAAGGAAGACCTTACAAAGTATGATATGTCTTCAGTTGAGCACGCAACAATTGCAGGTGAGGCACTTAACCCCGAGGTTTTCAAGCAGCTTGAAAAGCTGACAGGTCTTCGTATTATGGAAGGCTTCGGTCAGTCCGAAAGCACGCTTATGATAGGTAACCTTGTAGGTGCTAACCACAAGATAGGCTCAATGGGTAAGCCCGTTCCGATTTATGACATAGATATTGTGGATGCTGACGGTAATTCCTGTGACGTCGGTGCTCCCGGTGAAATCATTGTCCGTACAGGAGATAAAATCCCCTGCGGTCTGTTCACAGGCTATTATCTTGACGAAGAAAAGACCAAGGAAGCCTGGTACGACGGAATGTACCACACAGGAGACCTTGCCTGGAAGGATGAGGACGGCTTCTACTGGTATGTGGGCAGAGTTGACGACGTTATCAAGTCCTCGGGCTACCGCATAGGACCCTTCGAAATCGAAAATGTTATTATGGAGCTTCCTTATGTTCTTGAATGCGGTGTTACAGCCGCTCCCGACGAGGTAAGAGGTCAGGTTGTAAAGGCGGTTATCGTCCTTACAAAGGGTACCGAAGGCTCAGATGCACTTAAGAAGGATATTCAGAATTACGTAAAGAAGCACACCGCTCCCTATAAGTATCCCAGAATCGTTGAATTCCGTGAATCCCTTCCCAAAACCACAAGCGGAAAGATTATCCGCAACAAGCTGTAAAAAAAACGGGGTTTTTACCCCGTTTTTTTTAATTTGAATGTTGACAATATATATTCTTTGTGTTATTCTACATACATATTGATAGAGGTGCGTTTGATAAAGAGTAGGTTTTGTGTAAACTTTAACGCGAAAGTGTTGCAATTCTGAAAGGTATCGGCGCCGAGGTGGGACGTTAGCGTAGTCCTTGCCGGCAATACGGAATAATATCTGTCTTGCTGTCGCATTTGCGGAGAGCTATCTGTGCTTTGAGTATTACTCGCAGTTTGGGTAGCCGTATTTTACGGCTTTTTTATTTTTCTGCGGGAGAAATATTATCAGAGGCTGCCCCGTAAATGCTGTCGGGCGGCTTTATTTTTGCGTATATTATGTAATTTATTTGGAGGAATATATAATGAAAAAGACAATCTTTACAGGTGCTGCAACCGCTATTGTAACACCCCTTAACGAAAACGGTGTAGACTACGAAAGCTTCGGAAGACTCATTGACTGGCAGATAGCAGAGGGTATTGACGCTATTGTTGCCTGCGGTACTACCGGTGAAGCATCAACTCTTACAGACGAGGAACACAGAGAGTGCATTAAGTTTGCAGTAGACCGTGTTGCCGGCAGAGTACCCGTTATTGCAGGTACGGGCTCAAACGACACAGACTATGCAATTGACCTTACAAAATTTGCCTGCGAGGTTGGTGCCGATGCAGTTCTTCTTGTAACTCCTTACTATAACAAGGCTACACAGAAGGGTCTTATCAAGTCCTTTGAGGTTGTTGCAGACGTTGCTTCAAAGCCTTGTATTTTATATAACGTTCCCTCCCGTACAGGCTGTAATATTCTGCCTGCTACTATGGCTGCTCTCGCTGACCATCCCAACATTGTTGCAGTAAAGGAGGCTTCCGGTAATCTTTCTCAGATTGCTGAAATTGCCGCTCTTACAAGAGGTAAGCTCGATATTTATTCAGGTAATGACGACCAGATTCTTCCCGTTCTTTCTCTGGGCGGTAAGGGTGTTATCTCCGTTCTTTCAAACATCCTGCCCCGTGAAACTTCAATGATTTGTAAGAATTACTTTAACGGAAATACCGCAGAGGCTACAAAGATGCAGCTTGATTACCTTGCGCTTGTCAATGCTCTCTTCTGTGAAGTAAATCCCATTCCCGTAAAGGCTGCAACAGCTGCTATGGGCTACGGTGAAAACTTCCTTCGTCTTCCTCTTACTACTATGGAGGAAGCAAACGAAAAGAAGCTTCTTGCACTTATGAGAGAAGCAGGAATCAACGTATAAGAGGTTTATTATGAAAATTATATTAAGCGGAATGTCGGGCAGAATGGGTGCCGCAGTTATGGCTGTTTCTGCCGACGGCTATATGGACAGCGAAATCGTTGCAGGTGTTGATATAAAGCCCTCAGAGGGTGACGTGCCCTGCTACAGCGATTTTTCCGATATAAAGGAAAATGCGGACTGCATTATAGATTTTTCCAATCACGCATCAATAAAGGCGGTTGCCGATTATGCGGTAACTGCAGGTCTTCCCCTTGTTGTCGCCACAACGGGACATACAGAGGAAGAAAAAGAAATCATAAGAAAAGCATCGGAAACAGTTCCCGTATTCTTCTCTGCAAATATGTCAATGGGTGTTGCACTTCTGTGCCGTATGGCTACTATGGCGGCAAAGACTCTTCCCGGAGCTGACATTGAAATTGTTGAAACACACCACAACCGCAAGCTTGATGCTCCCAGCGGAACGGCTCTTATGATTGCAAATGCAATAAAGACCGTAAGGGAAAGTGCAAAGTATGTATTCGGCAGAAGCGGTATGGCAAAGAGGGAGACAGAGGAAATCGGTATACACGCAGTAAGAAGAGGCAATATTGTAGGTATACACGAGGTTATTGTTTCCACAGACTATGAAACCGTTACCATAAAGCACGAGGCACATTCGAGAAGCCTTTTTGCAGAGGGCGCGGTTACTGCCGCAGCCTTCCTTGTGGGCAAGGCTCCCGGGCTTTATGATATGAGCTCTCTTATCGGTTAATTTTTATATATCGGGTGATGAAAAAATGAAAATCGGAATATACGGATACGGAAATCTGGGCAGGGGTGTTGAATGTGCGATTATGCAGAATCCCGACGCTGAGCTTGTGGCTGTTTTCACAAGACGTGACCCTGAAACCGTAAAAATCCTTACCCCCACGGCTAAGGTTGAAAAAGCAGACAACGTGCTTTTATATAAGGATAAAATAGATGTTCTTATTATCTGCGGCGGCAGCGCAACGGATTTACCCGTTATGACACCTGCCCTTGCGGAAAACTTCAATGTTATAGACTCCTTCGATACACACGCAAAAATTCCCGAGCATTTCAAAAATGTAGACAAGGCTGCAAAAGAAAACGGCAATATTGCCCTTATTTCCGCAGGCTGGGACCCCGGTATGTTCTCCGTCAACCGTCTTATGGCATCAGCCATTCTTCCCGAGGGTAAGGACTATACCTTCTGGGGCAGGGGAGTAAGTCAGGGGCACTCCGATGCTATAAGAAGAATTGAAGGCGTGCTTGATGCAAGACAGTACACGGTACCCGTGGAAGAGGCTATGGAAAAGGTGAGAGCCGGTGAAAATCCCGAGCTTACCACACGTGAAAAGCACACACGTGAGTGCTTTGTTGTAGCCGAGGAGGGCGCAGATCTCAGAAGAATCGAAAACGAAATCAAGACAATGCCCAACTATTTTGCCGATTATGACACTACCGTTACATTTATTTCTATGGAAGAGCTGAAAGCAAACCACAACGGTATTCCCCACGGCGGTTCCGT
>JAZNAI010000293.1:0-4977 GCA_045586465.1 Acutalibacteraceae bacterium
GCAGAAGAGCCTTTACAACAGATATTGCGACCGTGACGGCAAGGAGGCTGCTGACAGATACTCTGCACGTCCCGGTCACTCCGAGCATCAGTCGGGTCTTGCAATTGACCTTAACGAAATCACCAACGCCTTCAAGAACACAAAGGAAGGCAGATGGGTAGCCGAAAACTGCCACAAGTACGGCTTTATTCTCCGTTATCCCGAGGGCAAAGAAGCACAGACCGGCTATATGTACGAGCCCTGGCATATAAGATATGTGGGTGTCAATATGGCAACAAAGATTTACAACAGCGGTCTTTGTCTTGAAGAATACTTCGGTATCACCTCCGCTTATCTTGTTGCTGTAACCGATGAAGAGACCACAGCCGAAGAAACTACTGCAGAGGAAACAACAGCAGCAGTTATTGAAGAAACAACTGCAGCCGTAACAGAAGAAACAACCGCTGCCGTTATTACAGAAAACACAACCGAGGCAGTTGTCGGTTAATATTACAAAAAAAACGGGAATATGTAGTAATACATAAGCCCGTTATTTGATTTATGAGGCGAAATATGAAATCCCGTATTAAAGATTTTACCGAAGGCAGAATATCAACACAGCTGATTGTCTTTTCCGCACCGCTGTTCCTTTCTAACCTTATGCAGGTTGTTTACAATATGGCGGATATGTTCATTGTGGGACAGGTGCACGGAAAGGTCGGCATTTCAGCAGTTTCCGTCGGCGGTGACCTTTGCAATCTTCTGACATTTATTGCAATCGGCTTTTCAAATGCAGGGCAGGTCCTTGTGGCAAAATACATAGGCGCAGGTCAGAAGGAGAAGCTCGGAAGATTTACGGGCACTATGTGCTCCTTTTTGCTTTCAAGTGCACTTGTTATAAGCGTTATAAGCATCATATTCCAGGATGCCCTTCTTAAATTTATGCAGACACCCGATGCCGCATATAAGGATGCCGCAGAATACTCCCTTATTTGTATGATAGGTCTCGTTTTCATTTACGGCTATAATATGGTAAGCGCCGTGCTCAGAGGTATGGGGGACTCTAAGCACCCCTTTATCTTTGTTAGCCTTGCGGCTGCAATGAATATTATTCTTGATATCATTTTTGTTGCCGTTGTCGGTATGGGGGCAAAGGGTGCCGCCCTTGCAACGGTTATAAGTCAGGGCACAAGCTTTCTTATGTGTGCTCTCTTTCTGTTTGTCAAAAGAAAGGAATTCGAGCTTGATGCAAAGCCCCGTGACTTCATTATTCCCGAAAAGGAAATGCTTAAGTCCCTCGTAAAGCTCGGAATTCCCATGGCTATAAAAATGGCATCGGTACAGATTTCAAAGCTTTTCGTAAACTCTCAGATAAACGCATACGGAGTTGAGGTCTCTGCCTTCTCGGGAATTGCAAATAAGATTTCTTCAATCAGCAACCTTATTTCCGCCGCTATGAATACGGCAGGCTCAACCATGGTGGGGCAGAATATCTCCGCAGGAAAAGAGGAAAGGGTGAAGAAAATCCTCAAAACCCTTGCCGTTATTACCCTCAGCGTCTCCACCTTTATCAGCATTATCTTCCTTTTCTTCCAGAATGAAATTATCGGCTTCTTTGCAGACGGCGACCAATCGGTTGTAGCCGTGGGCGAGCATTTCTTCATAATTGCGGTGCTTTTATTCTATGCAAGTGCTATGCGTGCAATTATGAATGCCCTTCTCAACGGAAGCGGAAACACAAAGGTCAATTTTGCAACCGCAATTTTTGACGGAATCATAATGCGCTTCGGTCTTGCAATTCTTTTCGGAATGGTGCTGAATATGGAATATTACGGCTTCTGGCTGGGCGATGCCCTTGCAGGCTTTACACCTTTTGTCATAGGTATCGTTTTCTATGTTACGGGCAGCTGGAAGAAAAATATGCCGTCAAAGCTCCCCTCAAAAGCATAAAATTTACGTTTTCTCTTGATTTTCCCGTCAAAAAAGCATATAATGTAACGACATAAGCTTACGGGAGGAAAAAAATATGGCAGAAATTATTGAATTTTTCAGCGGTTATTCAACAATCGTTCTTGTTATAAGACTTATCCTTGCAGGTGCTTGCGGCGGTATAATCGGCGTTGAAAGAACCTTAAGACAGAAGGATGCAGGCTTCCGTACACATATTGTCGTTGCAATGGGTGCCGCCCTTATGATTATAATTTCAAAATACGGCTTCTTTGACCTTGTGGGACTTGACGATACCTTAAGAATTGATGCTTCGAGAGTTGCTTCAAATATCATTACGGGTATATCCTTCTTAGGCGCAGGTATAATTTTCATAAAGGGCACATCAATAAAAGGACTTACCACTGCGGCAGGTATCTGGGTAACGGCAGCTGTCGGTATGGCAATGGGCGCAGGTCTTTATGCGGTTTCCTTTATTGCAGTTATTCTTCTTCTTCTCGTTCAGATTGTATTCCATAAATTCCTTATAGGCTTCGACAAAGTGCTTGCAAATGACAATCTTGTTCCCTGCTTCATTCAGATTGATAACACTCCCGAAGCAGTCAAGGAATTGAAGACCTTCCTCAATGAGAATGAGGTTCATATTTTTGATTCTGTAACCGAAGCATCCTCCGACAACAAAACGCTCACTCTTCACGTTAACGTGCAGTTTGAAAAGAATGTTGATATTGATGATGTTTTTGAAAGATATCTCAGAAGCGAAAGCGTTCATCAGGCATTCGCAATGTAAACAGAATATATTAAAGAAGCAGCTAAGGTCCGGACAGATAGTTTTTCTGTGCCGGACTTTTTTTGATTAAAAAGAAAACAATGTGTAAATTTTCTTCCTCGCCTCTTGCAAATTACGGAAAAGTAGTGTATTATATATATGATTGTTAAAAAATTAACATTCTAAAAAAATAAACGGTTTTCCGTAATACATAAAGGAGAATTATTATGCAGAGATTTACGTTACCCAGAGACATTTATCACGGCAAGGGCGCACTTGAGGTACTGAAGACCCTTAAGGGCAAAAAGGCTATCGTTTGCGTAGGCGGCGGCTCAATGAAGAAGTTCGGCTTCCTTGACAGAGCAATAGCTTATCTTGAAGAAGCAGGCATGGAGGTTAAGCTTTTCGAGGGCATCGAGCCCGACCCCTCAGTAACAACAGTTATGAAGGGCGCAGAGGTTATGGCAGAATTTCAGCCTGACTGGATTGTTGCCATCGGCGGCGGCTCACCCATTGATGCTGCAAAGGCTATGTGGATAAAGTACGAATATCCCGAAATCACATTCCCCGAAATGTGCAAGGTTTTCGGTATTCCCGAGCTCAGACAGAAGGCTCATTTCTGCGCTGTTTCCTCAACCTCCGGTACAGCAACAGAGGTTACTGCATTCTCTGTTATCACAGACTATGAAAAGGGCATCAAATATCCCCTTGCAGACTTCCAGATTACTCCCGACGTTGCAATAGTTGACCCCGAGCTTGCAGAAACAATGCCCAAGAAGCTTGTAGCTCACACAGGTATGGATGCTCTTACGCACGCAGTTGAGGCTTACGTTTCCACAGCAAACAGCGATTTCACAGATCCTCTTGCTCTTCACGCAATCAAGCTCATCAAGGAAAACCTTGTAGCTTCATATAACGGCGATATGACTGCACGTGCAGTTATGCACAATGCACAGTGCCTTGCAGGTGAGGCTTTTTCAAACGCTCTTCTCGGTATCGTTCACTCAATGGCACACAAGACAGGCGCGGCATTTGATGATTTCGGCGCACACATTATCCACGGTGCCGCTAACGCTATGTACCTTCCAAAGGTTATTGCTTACAATGCAAAGAATGAGACAGCAGAAGCCAGATATGCAGAAATCGCTGACCACGTTGGGCTCGGCGGTAACACAAACGCAGAAAAGACAGCCGCTCTTATCGCATTCGTAAGAGAGCTCAACGACGCTCTTAATATTCCTCAGTGCATCAAGAACTACGGCGCAGACAGCTACTTTACAGAGCAGGGCTTCGTTCCCGAGGAGGTATTCCTCGAGAGACTTCTCGAAATTGCAAAGAATGCAGTTGCTGATGCTTGCACAGGCTCCAACCCCAGAAGCATTGACCCTGCACAGATGGAAGCTCTTCTCAAGTGCTGCTACTACGACACAGAGGTAGATTTCTAAGAAAAACTTCCCTACGGGCACCTGCACTCCCCTGCAGGTGCGCTTTTTTCGAGAATTCACACAAAAACACCTTGTCCGTCTGCCGTGTTTTTATATCTTTTCATAAAATTGAACTTTTTTCTCAAAAACTCTTGATTTTTTCTGCGATATAGTATATACTAATCAAGCATTAGAGATATCGCGGGATAGAGCAGTTGGTAGCTCGTCGGGCTCATAACCCGGAGGTCGTTGGTTCAAGTCCTTCTCCCGCAACCAGATAAAAATAAAGCACACCTTTTGGTGTGCTTTATTTTTTTGTCTGCGTCGGGGCAGTATTGTTCCCCCAACCAACTGAGGGTTATGAGACCGAAGGGCTCATAACACGGGGTGAGCATCAGTCTCCGCGTCCTGCGGACGATGAAGGAGACTGATGCTCGGCGCAGCGGTCTCGTCGTCACAAGTTTCATATCATTCGTTTTCTATTAAATAAGAAAACTCATTCATTACACTGCTCCTCCTCTCCCCAAAAAAAGTATTACTTTTTTGGGACCCCTGAATAGTGCCGCTCCAAGGCACAAGTAGTTTTGGGTACCGCAAGCGGGCAAGCAAAGGCAAAGCCTTTGCGCGAATTGGTTCAAGTCTCGGCTGCCGCCTCGGTCGGTGCTTCTGTGCTTTGCATAGAGGTATCCACCGGACACCCGCACATTCTCCCGCAACCAACATTGCGAACCAATTTAGATATCGACGCAAGAAATCCAGTAACCACAACGGTTACTGGATTTTTTATCCCATTTTTTCAAGTGAAACTGGGTAGATATCCTAAGCCAAAAACGGCTTTCGGGGAGGACTTGAACTAAA
>JAZNAI010000294.1:0-4592 GCA_045586465.1 Acutalibacteraceae bacterium
CAAGGATTTTGATATTATCGGCTTTACTTTGCAGTATGAGCTTTGCTACACGAACGTACTCAATATGCTTGACCTTGCAGGGCTTCCCGTAAAGGCGAAGGACAGACATTCGCTGTCACCTATTGTTATGGGCGGCGGTCCCTGCGTGTGCAATCCCGAGCCTGTTGCGGAATTCTTTGACCTTTTCAGCCTCGGTGAGGGCGAAGAGGTAAACAGCGAAATAATGGACCTTTACAAAAAGCACAAGAAGCTGGGCTCAACTAAGGAAGAATTCCTTATTGAGGCAGCAAAAATCGAGGGTGTTTACGTGCCCTCCCTTTATGATATTACTTATAATGAGGACGGCACCATAAAGGAGATGAAGCCTCTTCACGGTGCACCCGAAAAGGTTACAAAGAGAATAATAAAGGACCTTGATAAGGTAGAATATCCCGAGAATTTCGTTGTTCCGTATATTGACGTTGTTCATGACAGAGTTACACACGAAATTTTCCGAGGCTGTATAAGAGGCTGCCGTTTTTGTCAGGCAGGTTTTATATACCGTCCTATCAGAGAAAAATCTCCCGACACCATAAATGAGCAGTGTAAGACTCTTTGCAAGAATACGGGCTATGATGAAATATCTCTCTGCTCTCTTTCAAGCTCCGACTATACTAAAATTGAGGAGCTGCTTGCCAAGCTTTTAGAGTGGACGGGAAGCGAAAAGGTAAATATTGCACTTCCGTCTCTTCGAGTTGATAATTTCTCGGATGAGCTTGTAAAGAAGCTGACGGGAGTAAGAAGAAGCGGTCTTACCTTTGCCCCTGAAGCCGGCACTCAGAGAATGAGAGACGTTATAAATAAAAACGTAACAGAGAAGGAGCTTCTTGAGACCGCAAGAATCGCCTTCAATAACGGCTACAGCGCAGTAAAGCTTTACTTTATGCTGGGTCTTCCCACGGAAACGCTTGAGGATGTTGAGGGTATAGGTCTTCTTGCAAAAAAGGTAGTAGACGAATTCTATATGAATCCCGACAAGCCCAAGGGTAAGGGTTGTACCGTAGGAATCAGTGCGTCCTCATTTGTTCCCAAGCCCTTTACTCCCTTCCAATGGGAGCCTCAGAGCACTCCCGAGGAGCTGGAAACAAAGCAGGAGCATCTTAAAAACAATCTTCCCTCAAAAAAGATAAGTGTCAGCTTCCATCACATCCCCACCTCCTTCCTTGAGGGTGTATTTGCCCGCGGTGACAGAAGACTCGGGGAGGTTATTGAAAAGGCCTGGGAAAAGGGCTGTAAGTTTGACGGCTGGAGTGAAAAGTTCCTTTTTGATACATGGATGGAAAGCTTTAAGGGGCTTTGCGTTTCTCCTGAATTTTATGCAAACAGAAGAAGAGCTTACGAGGAAATTCTGCCCTGGGATCACCTTGATTTCGGTGTCAGCAAGGCATTCCTTATAAAGGAAAGCAAGAAATCCTACGAGGCTGAGACTACACCCCATTGCAGAATAAAGTGTGCAGGCTGCAGTGCAAATAAGCTTAACGGAGGAAAGTGCGATGTATGATTTAAGACTGTTTCTGTCGAAAAAGGGCAGAATAAAATTCGTTTCGCACCTTGATATGTTCCGTATGATGCAGAGAACCGTAAGACGTGCGGAAATTCCTTTGTGGTATACGGAGGGCTTCAATCCCCATCCGTACATATCTTTTCTGCTTGCGCTTTCTCTCGGTGTTGAAAGCGAGGGCGAGCCTGTTGATATCAGAATTGTAGGGGATATGTCCCCTGAGGAGGTTAAGGAAAGACTTAACAGATGTCTTCCCGAGGGACTTAAGGTGGAAGCCGCCGCAGTTCCCTTTAACAAGAGCGGAGAAATAACATACGGTGAATACTACTGTCTTTTTGATAAGACAGAGGTTTCCGAAGCAGAGCTTTACAATGCCCTTACAAGCGGTGAGCTTTCCTGCGAAAAAAGCGGAAAGCAGGGTAAGAAAAAGGTTATAAAGACTGTAAACGTGTCAGAGCACATAAAGAGCTTTTCTCTGACGGATGAAGGGGAGGATATAAGACTTGACGTCGTTCTTCCTGCGGGAAGTACCTTCAATCTTAATCCCATTCAGCTGTCTGCTGCCGTTTCATCGTACCTCGGCAAGGAGGTTCTTCCCGTAAAGGTTATGAGAACGGCACTTCTTACAGCAGATATGAAAAAGTTCTGCTGAACATAATATTTACACAATAGCTTTCTCTGAAAAATGCAAGGTAGGTGAGGTATTTTGGAGAATGTAAAAAAGGCCATAGTTTTTGCAGGCGGAGGCTCAAAGGGAGCTTATCAGCTCGGTGCTTGGAAGGCGCTCGAGGAATTAGGGGAGCATTTTGATATTGCAACAGGTACGTCAATCGGGTCAATAAATGCCGCCTTTTATGTGCAGAAGGACCTGGATGCTGCCGAAAAAATGTGGAATGAAATAACCGCAGGA
Organism: Acutalibacteraceae bacterium; assembly: GCA_045586465.1. GTDB lineage: Bacteria > Bacillota > Clostridia > Oscillospirales > Acutalibacteraceae > RUG806. The sequence continues at coordinate 2,451 of JAZNAI010000294.1, forward strand.
GATATTATGGCAAACGGTATCAGCTTTGATGTTTCCTTTGAAGGGATAATTTCTCAGAAGGATAATATTATTCCTTTCCTTAAAAATTATCTCAACACGAAAAGCGTGGATAACACTCCCTTTCTCGATATGGCAAGACGCTATTTCTCTGCGGAAAAATTCTTTGGTTCGGAAATTGATTACGCACTTATGACGGTGAATTTCAAGGGCTTCGGTCCCAATGACCTTATTCCTGTTGAAATCACAAAAGCTTTTATGGATAAAGACCGTGAAAATGCATGGAAATGGATTGCCGCTTCTGCTGCCTGCTATCCTGTTTTTCCCACAATGGAAATTGACGGGGATCAGTATATTGACGGCGGATTTTATGACAATATCCCTATTGCCTCAGCAATAAAGCTGGGTGCAAGAAAGATTGTGGCAATAGACCTTAATACCGAAAACAACCACGAGGGATATTTAAGACATCCGTCAGTTACTTACATAAAGCCATCAAAGGACTTAGGCAATTTTATGAATTTTGAAAGGAACGTGCTTGACCGTTCAATAAGGCTCGGATATAACGATACCATGAAGGCTTACGGCAGGTATCTCGGCGTAAAATACACCTTCATTTCAGACGAAACCGGAAACAGATTCGCTGACGAGGCAGCAGCCTGCTTCAATGATATTTTAAGTCTTATGGAGGCTGAATTTGATTTTTCCCATAAGGTGCGTTATGCCCGTGTAAATAAGCTTGAGGGCTGTACCGCAATTCTCGGCGAATACTGCAAGAAGTACCGTCCCTCGGAAAAGGATATTTTCATTGCAGGCCTTGAGCTGCTTATGAGAATTATGGAGTATGACGACGAAGCGGAATATAATATGAGTGAGCTTCTTTATTCTCTGAAAACCGAATGTGACAGAATTTATCCTCTTCTTGAATTCGGTACGGACAGCGCTTTTCCGAAGGTCAGAGAGTTTATAAAGACACATACAAAAAAACACAGACTGCCCGAAATGAAGAAGCACGATGAGGACAGAACAATGCTTATTTTAACAAGTGTGATAAGAGCTTTGCAAAAAGCTTCATTAAGATAATCGGAGGTATAATTATGATTTGTAAATATTGCGGATTTGATATTCCCGAAAAAGACCGCTTCTGCAGTAACTGCGGAGCTGAGGTAAAAGAGGAAATACAGGTAAACGAGAATCCCGTAAATGAGGCACCGCAGAATTTAAACGGAACCAATGGCGGAAACAATACTGCTTACGGTAATTATCAGGAGCCTCAGGGCGCATATTACGGCAATCAGCCGGGAAACGGCTTTTATGCAGGAAATCCTGCTCAGCCCCCTCAGGGCTACTGGGCACCGCCCGTAAACGACAAGGCACCTGCCCTTAAGGATTATCTCAAGTGGATGCTTTTATATCCTCTTTTGAACTTTATCCCGGGTATCGGCTTTATAATCTACATTGCGTTCTGCATAAAGTTTGCTATTGATGATACGTTTAAGGCAAGATCAAACTATTTCAAGGCTGTGCTTGTTGCACAGATTATAGGTATTGTAATTGCCGTGCTTATTTTTGTCGTTATGTTTACAATTATGGGAGCGGCAGCCGCAACAGGCTTCTCCTTCCTTGAGGAAATGGATCCTTCCTTCTTTATGGATGAGCATTACTATATGCAGGATTTTATGTCCGTGATTTTTGCTAAATGATTGTTTTTGCCCGAGTAACATCGGGCAATTATTTTTTGTTGACAATACGATTTTTCTGTTATATAATATGAACAAATGTTCGGAGGTGAAGGCTATGACTTCCAAGGTTATGAGCATGGGGATATTCGGTATGCGCTCCTTTATGGTGGAGGTGGAGGCTGATATATCAGGCGGTAAATTCCGTTTCGATATGGTAGGGCTTCCCGATACCGCCGTGTCGGAAGCAAAGGAAAGAGTTCAGTCTGCCGTAAAAAACTGCGGATGCTCTTTTCCGTTTAATCACATAACCGTAAACCTTGCGCCTGCCGATGTAAGAAAAGAGGGAAGTGTGTATGACCTTCCCATATTTATTGCGGTGATGATAGCTGCACGTCAGCTTACCGATAATTTCAAGGATGCGGCGTTTTTAGGGGAATTATCTCTGTCGGGAGATGTCCGTGCC
>JAZNAI010000295.1:0-2778 GCA_045586465.1 Acutalibacteraceae bacterium
TGAAATCGTAAAAAAGTATCTGCGAAAGCTCTGTCAGGCTGCCGCCTGCAAAATGTGCCTCAATATATTTCAGTACGTGGAATATAAGGCTGCTGTCGTCACCGTTATAATCAAGGTCATCAATGTGACTGAGAAGCTGAAGCAAAATAAGACCCATTGTTGTTTCGTTTATGTTTCTTTGCTCCTGACGGTCATCAAGCAAATTCCAGATGAGATTTTCTATAAGATTCTGCACGGGCAGTACATCAGAAACTTTGAAATGAAGATAGCTTGATTTACCGTTATCGCCTCGCAGGCATTGAATTATAAAACTGTGCAGCAATGATTCCTCGCTATTCAGCATTTCAAGAGCTTTTTCAAAGAAATGAGGCAAAACAACGAAATTGACCGCTATATCCTGCTCGGTTGAGGGCAGATTTTCCTGCCTGCAATTCTGGGTCATAAAAAGAATATCTCCCTCATTAAGAACAACGGTTTCATTGTTTATAATATTGGTTTTTGTTCCTTGATACATATAAATGATCTCAACATAATCGTGACTGTGTTCCGGAAAATGATTGGTATTTGTATCGGCTCTTACCGCAATAAGCTTTTCTTTTTTCATTAGCTTGGAGCCCTCAATGATGATTCTCTCATCATCATTTTTATTTTTAAGCAAAAAAGAGGGGTTTTCATATGTGTGTATGATAAGTCTTTCTATCAGGTCATTTCTCATAGCAATCGCCTCCTGTTGCAAACAGTATAACTTGTTACAAAAGCTATTTCAACTATTTTGTTGCAAATAAGGACACTTTTTTCTCTAATAATGACCTTTATTTTTTCTGTGTAAAATGATAAAATTTAAAATAGAAGAAGTATAATGGGAATGACTATCTCGGCAAATCCTGCTCTTTACACTGTTTAACAGCGGGAATTCCTGTGTTTTCAGCAGACTGTGCCAAAGATAATAGTTATTCACGAAAACAAATTATGAGAAGAAAATACAAATTACCTTGACTTTTTATCCGTAATACACTTCTGACAGATGAGAAAGAGGGTGATGATTCCTTTATGAAGCTTAATAAAAATGATGTTGTGCTGTTTTCGGGTGACTCCATAACCGACGGAAACCGAGGCAAGTGTATGGACTGCAACCACATTATGGGTCACGGTTATCAGTATATAGTTGCATCGCAGCTTGCACTCGAAAATGCGGAGAATATGCCCGAATTCATAAACAAAGGCTATTCGGGCGAGAGATCAAAGCAGCTTCTTGAAAAATGGCAGGAGGATGTTATCGACAATAAGCCGACCGTCTTAAGCATTCTTGTGGGAGTAAACGACGGAGGACATGGCTATTTTACCGGAATCACTCCTGAAGAAACGGCAAGGCGCTATGAAACAAATCTCCGTGCAATTCTTGAAAAAACAAGAAATGAGCTTGGTAATATAAAAATCATAGTATGTGAGCCGTTTTATTATCCGCTTGATAAATCGGACTGTTCCTATAAATTCACGCCGCATCCTGACGGAGTTGAAGGGCCCTTCCAAAGACCCGACAGCAACGACCCCGAGGATTCTGTTGCATACCGTGAGGCGGCAAATATCCTTATCAGAGCCGTAGCAAGAAAGCTTGCCGAGGAATTCCACTGCATTTTCGTTCCTCTTTATGACAAAATTAAAGAAAATGCAGAAAGATCGAGAATGGAATATTTTATCTGGGACGGAACTCATCCTACCATAGCAGGTCATATGGTTATTGCGCGTGAATGGCTGAAAGCCGTTGAAGAATGACGGTCTTGAAAAAACGTAATTCTTCTGTTTTTTACTATTGTTTTGGCGGAGACTTTACTCCGTGGGAATACAACGCAACCGCAAAAATTATGTAATATTATTTACAGAAAGTCGGGTGAAATTATGTCAACAGAAAGAGAAGTTGTTGAAACAGCCGATAAATCCGTACTTCTGAAAAACAGACGCTTTGTCGGCATAAAAGAAACTGTTGCATACGTTCTTGAAGATACTGCACAGAGCCTGAACATCAACGATTTCAAAGACAGATACATATACGATGTTGTAAAAATCGATTTCAGTTATCTTGCAATTCAGAACATTGTTGCAACCGTATGGGATACCTTTAACGATACGTTTATCGGAGTTATCGTTGAAAAAACCAGAACCCGTTGGGGTAAATTCAGACCCTATCTTCTCCTCGGTCAGCTTCCGCTCACTATTTTGGGATTATGGTATTGGCTGATTCCCTTTATCTTCCCCGATACACCGGGAGATTACCTTCCCAAATGGATTTTCTATTTTGCAATGTCAATCGTTACCGAAACCGCTAACACCTTCACCGCTATTGCCCGTTCAGGCTTCGGCTCAACGATAACACCGGAGCCATTGGACCGTTCGAGGCTCATTGCGACGGCTAATCTGATGTCGCATTTCGTCGAAGACGTTCCGAGGCAGGTTTTCGGTATCATCTATGACCTTGTAATCAACAACAAGATTAAGATCAAGCTTCCCAAGCTTTTCGCAACCTTCGGTGTTTCATTTGCAGTTCTCGGTGCTGCCTTCTGCCTTTATTTCTTCCTCACCACAAGAGAAAGAGTTGCGCAGACCATTAAGAAACCGAGCGTAATTCAGGGGTTGAAAGCTATCGTCACAAATAAGCCTATGTTTATTTGTGTGCTTTCACATTTCTCCAACGGTTTTTCTGTCGGCACAGGCCGAGCTAACTTCTATATTGATGTTATCGGCTCTATCACCTGGCAAACTATTGTCGGTATTCCTGCCTTC
>JAZNAI010000296.1:0-1688 GCA_045586465.1 Acutalibacteraceae bacterium
TGATAGGTGTTTCAATTGCTCTTTCAATTTCAGCTATTCCGTGGGCAGGCCCCATTTCCGGTGTTTCCGTAGGTCTTGTTGCCGGTGAGTTTGTAATCAACCCCACCGCAGAGCAGCGAGAGCGCTCCGAAATGGCTGCAACAGTTGCGTCTACGGCAGACCTTGTTGCTATGATTGAAGCCGGTGCAAATGAGGTTCCCAACGACGTTATGTATGATGCAATTATGTTTGCTCATGCAGAAAACCAGAAGATTGTTGAATTCATCAAGGGCATTCAGGCAGAAATCGGTAAGGAAAAGATTGAGGTTCCCTCAATGGATCCCTCTCACGAAATGTTTGAAGCAGTAAAGGAATTCGCAATTGAAGACGTAAAGGTTGCTCTTGACACAGACGACAAGAGAATCCGTGACGAAAGACTTCTTCCCATCTACGATGCAGTTCACGCAAAGTTTGATGAAGTATATCCCGATGAAATCGCAAAGATTGACGATTGTATGTACAAGCTTCAGAAGTACATCGTTCGCCGCTGGCTTCTTGACGAGGGTAAGCGTGTTGACGGCAGAGGCATTAATGATATGAGACCTCTTGACGCTCAGATTGACCTTCTTTCCAGAGTTCACGGCTCAGGTATGTTCACAAGAGGTCAGACTCAGGTTCTTACAGTAACCACTCTCGGTACAATCGGCGAGGCTCAGGCTCTTGACGGTATTGACGAGGAAGAGTCAAAGAGATATATCCACCACTACAACTTCCCCTCCTACTCCGTAGGTGAAACAAAGCCCTCCAGAGGCCCCGGCAGACGTGAAATCGGTCACGGTGCACTTGCAGAAAGAGCACTTGTTCCCGTAATTCCCTCCGTTGAGGAATTCCCCTATACCATCAGACTTGTTTCTGAGGTTCTTTCCGCATACGGCTCCACTTCTCAGGCTTCAATCTGCGGCTCCACACTTTCACTTATGGCAGCAGGTGTTCCCATCAAGGCTCCCGTTGCAGGTATCTCCTGCGGTCTTGTAACAGAAGGCGACCGCTTTATGACAATGGTTGATATCCAGGGCCTCGAAGACTTCTTCGGCGATATGGACTTCAAGGTTGCAGGTACTAAGGAAGGTATCACAGCTATTCAGATGGACCTCAAGGTTCACGGTCTTACTCCCGCTATCATCCGTGAGGCTCTTGACAAGACCTATGAAGCAAGATGCAAGATTCTTGACGAGGTTATGCTTCCCTGTATCGCAGAGCCCCGGGCAGAGCTTTCCAAGTATGCTCCCAAGATGCTTACCACAAAGATTGATCCCGAAAAGATCGGTGACGTTATCGGTAAGCAGGGTAAGGTTATCCAGAAAATCTGTGCAGAATGCAACTGTAAGATTGACATCGAGGATGACGGCAGCGTATTTATTTCTTCCACAGATATTGACGGTGCAAGAAAGGCTCTCAGCATTGTTGAGACAATTGTAAACGCCCCCGAGGAAGGCGCAATCTATAAGGGTGTTGTAACAAGACTTATGAGCTTCGGCGCATTCGTTGAAATTGCTCCCGGCAAGCAGGGTATGGTTCACATCAGCCACCTTGACGTTAAGAGAACAGAAAAGGTAGAGGACGTTGTAAACGTAGGCGATGAAATCATCGTTATGGTTCTTCCCACAGACGACCAGGGCAGACTCAACCTCTCCAGAAGAAATGCTCTT
>JAZNAI010000297.1:0-2241 GCA_045586465.1 Acutalibacteraceae bacterium
AGAATGAAGGACGAAGAGGTTGCTGCTATCAGCCATCTCCTTAGCGATAAGAGCGAATGGAAGAGCATCGGCATCACCGTCAATAATCTTGCTAACGAATATTTCACAGTTACCGGAAGCGGTAAGTTCTATATGAACGTAAAGAACGAGCCCGAAAACAACATCTGTATCGTAAAGATTGACGAAAAGGGTGAAAATTACAAAATCGTATGGGGTCTTAACGAGGGCGGCGTTCCTACAAGTGAATTCCCCACACACCTTCTTAACCACTCCATTAAGAAGGAGAAGACTAACGGTAAGCACCGTGTAATTATGCACGCTCATCCTGCAAACATCATTGCTCTTACCTTCCTTCTTCCTCTTGAGGACAAGGTGTTTACCCGTGAAATCTGGGAAATGATTACCGAATGTCCCATCGTTTTCCCTGCAGGTATCGGTGTTGTACCCTGGATGGTATGCGGCAGTGCAGATATCGCTGTAGCAACAGGGGAGAAGATTAAGCAGTTTGATGCTGTTATCTGGTCTCACCACGGTATTTTCTGCTCAGGTGAAGACTTTGACGTAGCCTTCGGTCTTATGGATACAATCGAAAAGGCAGCAGAAATCCTTATTAAGGTTATGTCCTGCGGCGGCAAGAAGCAGTTCATCACATCCGAGCAGATTCTTGCTCTCAGAGAGCCCTATAATGTCAATATTGACAAATCTATGCTTGAATAATTATCACTTCTCACAAACATTTTTTTCTTCTTGTATTGTAAAAAATATTGTGATATAATTAATTAGAAATTATATAATATTTTCAGGATAGGTGATATTTATGGCAGAATTTTGTCCAAAATGTAATTATAAACTCAAATTAACCGACTGGAGACCCGAGTGCCCCAAGTGCGGTGTTAATGTTATGTATTACGGTATTGAAGACCGTCTTCGTGAGGAGGCTGACAGAGCCGAATACAACCATGCAAAGAGCCAGCCCAAGTACGACAGACTTAAGTTCTCACTTATCGGCCATCCTCTTTCAATTGTAAGACTTGTTCTCGGTCTTCTTCCCATTGTTGCAACTCTTCTTCCTATGGGTACCGTAAACTACGTTCTTCCTTACCTTGAGAAGCACGCTTCCGTTAACCTCATTTCCATTGTTATGTTTATTGTTGATAACGGCTTTGATGTGGACCTTATTCTGAAGCTTCTCGGCTCTGACCTTTTAGGAACAGGTATGATTTATTGGGCAGTATCTCTCGTTTGTCTTGTTCTTATGGTAGTGCTTACACTTGTTGGCTTCTTCCTTCTTACTCTTTCCGCAGCTAAGAAGGGTATTGTAAGAAACATCACTATTCCTTCAATCGGTATTGTTCTTGCAACTGTATCCTTTGTTTTCTACAATCTTATGATTTCTGAGCTCACAACTGCTCTTCCCGGTATCTTCACAGGCTCTGTAAATCCCACAGCTTACATAGTTGCAGTTCTTATATTTGTTGTTATGATTGCGGTTAATGTTATCTATAAGAAAAAGAACATTCAGGTTAAATATAAGGATGTTTCGGAATTCCTTCTTCCTTACAACGAAAGACCTTCTACACTTGCTAAGAAGGCAGCAAGCGAAGCTAACGAAGCAAAGGCTTAAAGTTTATTAAAAACCGTCATCCGTTATGTGATGGCGGTTATTTTTTTATGGAGGTACATTATGTCCGTTATCTTTGACAGCGAAAAAAAGATTTTTAAGCTTGATACTCTGAATTCAAGCTATATTTTTGAAATTTACAATGAAAACTATCTTGTTCATCTTTACTACGGCAAGAAGATTCCCGATTACAACTTAAAGGATTTTCCTAACCGCAGAATGTTTGCATCCTTTTCTGCTTCAAATCCCCATATGGATGACTGGGTATTTTCCGCTGACGTTTTTCCTCTTGAAATAGGTTGTAACGGCTGCGGTGATATGAGAATTTCCTCACTTCAAATAAGAAATGCAGACGGAAATGCATCCACGGATATGAGATATGTTTCCCATAAGATTTATAAGGGCAAGCCTGCTCTTAAGGGGCTTCCCGCTCTTTATGAAAACGAAGAGGGGGAATGTGAAACACTCGAAATCATAACAAGAGACTGTGTTACCGGTGCTGAGGCTGTTCTGCTTTACACGGTATTTGAAAAATATTCTGCAATTACGAGAAGTGTTATAGTCAGAAATGCATCAGATAAGCCCTTCTCCATTGAAAAGGTAATGAGCTTTAATCTTGA
>JAZNAI010000298.1:0-5950 GCA_045586465.1 Acutalibacteraceae bacterium
ATGGCTACGATCCGACTTGGGAGGGAAAACAAGTGCAAAGGATTTCACAACAGAAAATGCCATTATTCCGAGAGCAATCACTAAAGTTCCGCCCTCAATCATATCGGCAATCTCCGGTATATTGGTTACTTTTATATTATATTTATTCATAAGCAGAATGCACAGCACCACCATACCGAGCATAAGTATCCCTGAAGCTATCTGCAGTACCTTAATAAACCTTGAAAAATTCTTGCTTTCCATAGAATAACCTCTTTTTGCTTATTGTAAAAAATCGGCTACTGTATTTCAATATTGTTCCGAAATATCGAAATATTCAGCCTTATATCTGCCCGTGATTTTATCAATCTTATCGGTGACTATAACCATAACCTTGTTTTCGGTGATGAGTTTCACAATACGGACGTTCTTATGAAGCAGCTCGGAATATTTTTTCTTCAGCCTCTTATACATCGGGTCATATTTAACTAAGCAGTCAGGAATATGAATATTCACAGGAAGGGAATTGATATCGGAAAGAATACATTCTCTGAGCTTTTCCCCATTACATCTGTCCTTGAAGAACAGCCACAGCTTTTCGGTAAACTCAGAAAGCCCCATTCCGCTGAAATCGCAGCTTCTGCCGAATTCACAAAAGGTATCAAAGGGGTCAAAGCCCATATCATCAAAAATATAATTAAGAGTTATTAAAAATCTTCCGCTGTTATAAAGCCTTTCAAGAGCCTCTTCACAGTATTTAAGAGTCTTTATATCACTTTCAGACAGCCATTCATTTGAAATAATTTCATAAGGAGGAGTTTTTCCGTATTCACAGGGAAAACTATCCTCATTTCTTCGCATTTCGGCACCAAAAAGCATTTTAAGAAAACCGAGCTGCAGCATATCGGATTTTAGATCAAAAGCTCTGTTAAAGCTGTTTTTGAAGCTATTTATATCCTCGAAGGGTAATCCTGCAATAAGGTCAACGTGAATATGCATATTTCTGAAGGAAATCAGTCTTCTTATATTCTCGCATAGCTTATTAATGTCTGATTTTCTGTTTATAGACTCAAGTGTTTTTTTGTTAAAAGACTGAATGCCGATTTCGAGCTGACAAAGCCCCTTCGGCATAGTCGACAGAATCGCCATAGTACTTTCTTTCAGAATATCAGCGGCAATTTCAAAATGAAAGCATACGCTTTCGGCTATACTTTTTCCGTAATTTTCTTTTATAAAATTTAGAATTCTGTTCGCCTTTTCAGCATCCGCATTAAAGGTTCTGTCTATGAATTTAATTGTCTTCGTACCGCTGTGTGACAGCTTTACAATATTGTCAAAAACAGAATTTTCATCAAAGTATCTCAGTCCCGATAACTGCCCCGACAGGCAGTAAGCACATCTGAAGGGACAGCCCCTGCTTGATTCAATATAAGCAATTCTGCCCCCGAGCTTTTTGAAATATTCTTCCGTATAGGGCGACGGGGGAGTGTCTTTATGGGCTTTTGCGGGAAATAAAACTAAACTGCTGTCAGAAAGATAGCTTACCCCTTCCGCTTCTTCAAAATCATTCTCAGACAAGGCATTGATAAACGATGAAAAAGACCATTCGCCTTCACCGGATATTACATAATCAACAAAGCCGTTATTTCTTAATATATCTTCCTGTCTGTACTCAACCTCGGGACCGCCCAGCACAATAATACAATCCGTGCTCTCTTTTATCTTTTTACACAAAGGCAGGGTCTTTTCAATATTCCAGATATAACATGAAAATGCAACGACGTCAGGCTTAAATGATATAATATCTTCACAGAATTTATCCATATCCGCATTGACGGTTGACTCAAAAACCTTCACCTCGTGCTTTTCTGTGCAGAAGGCATCAACCCCTGCTTTGATACACCACAGAGACAAGTTTGAATGTATGAATTTTGAATTAAGTGTCGTTAAAGCAATACGCATAATTTTACCTAAAAGAAAAAGCAAGCACGGTTTGTACTTGCTTTAAAGAATGTGTTTATTTTGCGGTTACGATTTCAAAGGTATCCTGAGCAATCATAAGCTCCTCATTTGTTGGGATAACAAAGAGCTTAACCTTTGAACCGGGAACAGAAATTTCAAGCTCTTCTCCGCGCTTTGAGTTAGCCTCTTCATCAATTGCAGTGCCGAGGAAGCCGAGCTTTTCTGCAACTCTTGAACGGTAGTGGGGATTATTTTCACCGATACCGCCTGTGAATACAACAGCATCAACACCGCCCATAGCAGCAGCAAAGCCGCCTATGTACTTTGTAAGCTGATGACAGAGCATTGATTCAACAAGCTTTGCTCTTTCGCAGCCGTTCTTTGCATCGTTCTCAATTGTTCTGTTGTCGCTTGTCTTCTGAGTAACACCGAGCATACCGGACTTCTTGTTCATTACAGCGTCCATCTGATCAGGTGTAAGACCTTCCTTCTTCATAATAATGGGAATAATAGCAGGGTCAATTGAACCGCAGCGTGTACCCATCATAATACCTTCAAGGGGAGTAACGCCCATTGTTGTATCAAGGCACTTGCCGTCCTTAACAGCTGAAATTGAAGAACCGTTACCGAGATGACATGTAACAATCTTTGTGCCTTCAGCCTTACCGCCGAGAAGCTCAATGCAACGCTTGCTTACGAATCTGTGAGAAGTGCCGTGGAAGCCGTAACGACGGATGCCATACTTTTCATAATACTCATAGGGAAGAGCATACATATATGCATAATCAGGCATAGTTGCGTGGAAGCCTGTATCAAAAACAGCAACCTGAGGCACACCGGGCATAACCTTTTCGCAGGATTCAATACCCATAAGGTTTGCAGGATTATGAAGAGGACCAAGGTCGAAGCACTCTCTGATAGCATCCTTTACAGCATCTGTTACAAGAACTGAGCCGCTGAACTTTTCACCGCCGTGAAGAACTCTGTGACCGACAGCTGTGATTTCAGCCATTGAAGCAAGCACACCTCTGTCCTCACTTGTAAGAGTATCAATAACAATTTTAATAGCAGCGGAATGGTCAGCCATTGCCATGGGAAGAGCCTTGCAGTTCTTTGATTCGTCAGCAGGTACCTTATGTGTAAAGGTGCTTTCGCCACCGATCTGTTCGCAGATACCCTTAGCAAGCATTTCATTGGTATCCATATCAAAAAGCTGATACTTTAATGAAGAGCTTCCGCAATTGATAACAAGAATTTTCATATTTACCTCCGAATTATATTGATATTTTTTTCAACAGCTTGTATTATATAACTATTATAATAATATTTCAAGTGTTTTTATTAAGCGGAGTGATTTTTTTGACCAATGCATTCATTGCAAGTGAATATAATCCGTTTCATAACGGTCATCTGCACCATATTGAAGAAACAAGAAAAAGCGGTGCAGATAACGTAATTTGCATTATGAGCGGTAACTTTGTCCAGAGAGGCTCAATTGCAGTTGCCGAAAAACACCTGAGAGCCAAAGCTGCAATTCTTTCAGGTGCAGACCTCGTTATTGAATTACCGCTGAAATACGCAATTTCAACAGCATCTTATTTTGCAGATGGTTTCATAAAAACGGCAAAAGCAACGGGGCTTTCGGGGTTTATTTCATTTGGCGCAAAGGATTCTCTTGAAACGCTGATTCAGATTAAAAATATAATTTTCAGCAAAGAGGCTGAGGAATTCAGTACTAAATGCATTTCCGAAGGTATAAGCTACCCGAAAGCAAAATCACTTTACATAGAAAAGTACGGTTCAGCAATTCTTTCAGAAGCTCTCAGCGATGCAAACAATGTGCTTGCCATCGAATACCTCAGAGCAAGAGATAAATACTTCCCTGAAGCCGATATTGTTGCTATTGAAAGAAAGGGAACCGCGCACGACAGTGACAATATCTGCGAAAACATAACAAGTGCCGGTAATATCAGAAGAATACTTTACAATGAAATATCGGAAAAGGATTATATAAACCGCATTTACGAAATTCAAAGACTTGTTCCCGAAGCTTTTTTCAGTGATATTCTTTCGGCATATTCATCGGGTACTTTTCCTGCTTCAACCGAGAAGTTTGAGCTGATTCAGTTCGCCCGTCTTCTGTCGCTTACTAAGGATGACTTACTTAAAATCAATAATGTTACGGGCGGTCTTGAAAACAGAATAATCGAGGGAATTGGATGCTGCAACAGCATAACAGAGCTGTGCGATTTTGTAAAGTCAAAAGTCTTTACACACTCCCGTCTTCGTCAGATAATGCTGTCTGCAAGTCTCGGCATCACAAAAGAGCACCTTGACGCTCCTTTACAGCACATAAGAGTTCTTGCATTCAATGACAAGGGCAGAGCTTTACTCAAGACAATGAGAAAAAGTGCAACGGTTCCCGTTATAACAAACATTTCTCAGGCGGATACAGACAATTATTTAACACAAATTGACATAGAAGCCGACGTGCTTACAGGAAAGCTGTTTAATTTATGTCTTCCTTGTCCGTTAAACGGAAATCCCGAATACGACATCCCGCCCGTATATATAAAAAACTAAAAAAGCACCCGTTACGGGTGCTTTCTCCTTTTAATAAACAAGCTCATCAAGCTCTTTAACGGGCTTTTTCAGTTCTGCGGGAATTACAGTCGGTATACCTTTCTTGATAAATGCAGTAAACCTTGCAGATTTCTTATCATTAGAGCCCTTCATTTTTGATATAAGCTCCGTAAGAAGCTGAGCTTTCGGCGGATTTACCTTTCTGTCATAAGAATTAAGCTTTACGGTAAGCACATCAGAAACTGCAATATCAGATACTGCAATTTTAAGATTATTTCTGTCTTTTATAACTGAAAATTCCTTCTCTTTACCGTTAACAAACACAGACATATCACAACAGGAAGTGATATCAATAAAGAACAGAATATAGCTTCTTTTCTCGGGAACGAGTGATACATCTCCATTTGCAGGAGAAACTGTAAAAGTAAGAGAATTTGCTGAATCTGTGACGGAATATTCTGTTTCACAGAAGGCACCGTTCTTATATGCTAAGGTCTCACCGTCATCCTCGTAAAGAGTAAACGTATTATTTCCTCTGGAAATCAGAATTTCAAGCTTTTCGGGATTTGCGGTAGAATTTGTATCACATTCAACAGCAAGAGGAATAATTGCCCCCTCACGTGCCAATACGGGAATTGAAGACTGGTCACGGAAAAGATATGTTTCACAGTTACCGCTGTAAACTCTTCCCGTAAAAATATCCGTGTATCTGCCCTTGGGTAAATAAGCCTTTGCTCCGGCAAGACCTGTTGTCTTGTTGCATTTTTCCGTTATTGGACAAACAATCATTTCCGTACCGAACATATACTCGTTGGGGCAGTTATATGCACGGCTGTCCTTCGGTGTCTCATAATACATAGGCTCAATAAGACATCTGCCTTCTTTTTCAGTTTTTCTGTTCATCGAATAGATATACGGAATCAGTCTGTGCCTGAATTTCAGGAATTTCACTGCATTATCTTCAACGAATTTATTATACATCCAGGGTTCTTTTCCCATAAACTCATTTGATGTTGAATGAAGTCTGTTTATGGGACTGAAAACACCGTACTGAAGCCATCTGAGATATAATTCATCGTCTCTGTAGCCTCTGCAGTGACCGCCTATATCGTGGCTCCACCAGCTGTAACCGATATTTGAAGCTGTTGCAGTAAAATACGGCTGAAAATCGAGAGATTCCCAGGTCTGAACCGTATCTCCCGAGAAGCCTAAGGGATATCTGTGAGAACCTGCACCTGCAAATCTTGAAAGAATAAGAGGTCGCTTTCCGTCTCGTGCAATATCAGCAGAATGATAATGATTGAGTGCCCACAGAGGACCAAGTCCTTCACCACGCGTCTTTTTACCCTGCTGCCAATCAATCCACCAGAAGTCAACGCCTTCATTTTCGTGAGGATGATGCAGAAATCTGAAATATCACTCAATG
>JAZNAI010000299.1:0-4394 GCA_045586465.1 Acutalibacteraceae bacterium
CAGTAAGCGGCGAGGGCAATAAGCACCCTCGTCATTTTTTCGAGGCTTTCAACGGAAATAAATTCTCTCACGCTGTGAAAATTCTCTCCGCCTGTGGAAAGATTGGGACAGGGAAGCCCCTCGTAAGAAAGCCTTGCGCCGTCCGTGCCGCCTCTTATGGGTACTGCACGTGGCGTAACCCCCTCACAGAGGAATGCCTTTTCCGCATTTTCAATAAGATACATAAAGGGAAGAATCTTTTCCTTCATATTATAATAGCTGTCCTTGATTTCAAGCTCAAAGGTTCCGTCCCCGTGCACGGAATTGAGATATGAAACAAGCTTTTCAAGAAAAGCCTTTTTGCTTTCAAACTTCTCTTTATCGTGATCTCTTATAATCATACGGATTTCACCCGAGGTTTCATCTGCCTTTATGTCGTGAATATGATAGAAGCCCTCGTAGCCCTCAGTTGCTGCGGGAATTTCATTTTTCGGCATCATAGAAATAAATTCATTTACATAAAGCACCGCATTTTTCATCTTATTTTTTGCGGAGCCGGGATGAATAATGACCCCCTTTACGGTAACTCTTGCACTTGCGGCATTGAAGTTTTCATATTCAATTTCACCGAGAGCTCCGCCGTCAACGGTATAGGCTTCCTTTGCGGCAAAACGGGAATAATCAAAAAGGTCTGCACCTCTGCCGATTTCCTCGTCGGGAGTAAAGCATAAAGCAATTGTCTTATGAGGCACGTTGGGATTATTGATAAAATACTCGCACATTGAAACGATTTCGGCAACACCTGCCTTGTCGTCTGCACCGAGAAGAGTTTTTCCGTCGGTTACAATAAGACGCTGTCCCTTATAGCCTTCAATAAAGGGATATTCTTTTACTGTTGTAAAAATACCGTCAGAAAGCTCAATATCTCCGCCTGCATATTCTATTATTTTAGCATTTACGGGCGAGTCGGGAGCATCTGGAGAGGTATCCATATGAGCTACAAAGCCGATTGCACCCTCAACATTTCCCTGAAGACGGGCATAAACGTAGCCGTTTTCATCAAGAATAACGTCAGACAAACCCATTTCCTTTAATTCTTCGGCGATATATTCACCCAGCACCCTCTGCTTTACTGTGGAAGGTACCGTTTCCGAAAACTCGTCGGAGGAGGTGGGGAAGGATACGTATTTCAGGAATCTTTCAGTTACTGTCATAATTTTTCACACCTTAAAAGCATTTTCTTCATTATACAAAATCTCCCTTGCAAATACAAGGGAGATTATATTTTTGCTATGTGTTTTTACTTACGGATTTGCAGCAAGAAACTCAAGCGTTACCTTTGCTGTTTCATCTGCCATATTCTCAATAAACATATGGCCGCCGTTTTCTACAACATAGTCAACGCTGCCTTCGGGAAGAACCTCACGGATGAAGTTCTTGGAAGCATCGGGGATAACAGAGTCTGCACTGCCGTTTACGAAAAGTACGGGCTTTCCGTTCTTTATTGCATCATAATCTGTGGGAGTAAGCCTTGAAAAGCTGTAGCAGGCACCCTTGCCCGTTCCGTCAATTCTTATAGGCTCGGTAATCTTTGAAAGGTCGTAATTTGCGGCATATTCCTTGTCGTTAAGGCCCATCTGAAGGAAGAGCTTTACAAGGAAGTCGAATCTTGTCATAAGCTGCATAATGGGTCCCATAAGAGCCACAAAAAGGTCATTGCCCATAAGCTTAGACATCTCGGGGGCATTGTCATTTCCGCCCGTGCCGTAAAGAAGAAGATTCTTTACGCTTTCGGGATACTTTGCAGCAAGTGCCTGAGCAACGTAGCCGCCCATTGAGTGACCTGCAAGATACCAGGGATCATCGGAAAGCTCTGCCATAAGTGCGTGCATAATGTCCTCACGGGGAAGCTTTTCCATACCTGCAGTTTCTCTTGTGGAGTAACCGAAATCAGGAAGGTCTGCCATAACACAGGTATAGCCCTCGGCAACAAGACGGGTTGCAAGCTCAACCCAGCAGTAGGAGGAAAGAGCAAAGCCGTGAATCATAAATATCTGACCGACGGGATTTTCCGCCTCAAAAACTCTGTAGTGAATTGAATAATCCTCATATTCGAAAAATTTGCTGTCCTCGAAGGGTGTTTCATAAGCTGCAAATGCGGGAATTGCAACAGAAAACGCAAGAACAAGGCTTAAAATGAGTGCAATTATCTTTTTCATAATAATTTCCTTTCACAAAACATTCATATTATGTTCATAATATCATTTAAATCAGCTTTTTGCAACAGTAAGTTATTTTACCAATTTTCCGAATTCCTCATAAGCCGGCTCAGCATAGAATCTGTGTCCGCCGTCACCCTTTACGTGAATGCAGTTATCGGGGCAGACGCTGTTTTTGTAATAAACATCTTTAAGCCTTGAAAATTCGTGCTCTGCTGTGGGAAGGGGGAATATGCCGTCTTCCTTTCCCGAAACAATTACAAGAGGACGGGGAGCTATCAGACCTGCAATTTCCGCCATATCAAAGTATTTTGCTATACCGGGCACATAGTTGCAGGCACAATGGTACATAGCACCGATAGAGCCCGAGAAGGTTGCAAAGGCGCAGGAGGGTATTGCTGCCTTTATCCTCTTATCCAGGGCGGTGCCGTAGAATGTAGCCGTACCTCCGCCGGAATTACCCATACAGTAAACCTTGTTTACATCAATCTTATCAGCAAAATTTTCACTGAGCACATCAATGAGCTTCATAATATCCCACACTCTTCCGCCGAGAAGAGTTCTGCCTGAAAGAAGAGCGGTCATTGCAGAAAAATAGCAGTCGGGCTTAGGGTTACCGCCTCTTTCACCGAAGCATCTCTGTTCAAGGCAGACTGCCGCCATTCCCCTTTCAATGCAATGCTTCATAAAATCACGGTCACCGTCGTTTGCGGTTTCCTCGTCACCCTCAAATTTTGCTCTGCCCATTGAAATATGCATACCCGTGGAGTGTCCCTGAAGGCAGATCATAACGGGCGGCTTTTCATTCTCTTCAGTTTCGGGAATCCAGATATGGCAGGGAGCATATTCCCCTTCTTCACTCTGAAAAACAAAACGGATTTCCGTAAAGCCCTCGTGCTTTTCCGTAAATTCAATATTGAATTCCCTTTCACATTCCGTTCTCGGAAGTGAGAGAAGCTCGCAAAGCTTCACCGAAGCCTTCTCCTGCCACTCTTGGAGGCTCTCCCTTGCGGGGTCAAAGGCCATAGAGGGTACAGTCTCTTTAAGAACTGTCATTTCCCTTTCTCTTGAGTGCTTTATTTCCATAACACGTTCACCTCAAAGCATTTCTTTGTCGTAAACAGCACGCTCACCGCCGATGAATTTTGCCCTTGTTCTGGCAGCAAGCACCGTCGCTTCACCGATTTTATTATTTACAAGTCTTACGGGCACGGCAACCTCCTTAAGGTGCATACCTATAAGGGTAAAGCCGATATCAATACCTGCATCCGCTCTTATATGCTCAACGGCAACGGGTTTCTTAAAATGCCTGTATGCATTTGTTGCAAAGGAACCGCCTGCCTTGGGCTGAGGAATGACATTGCAGTAAGGAGCATTACCTATAGCCTCTTTTTCGATTATAATTGCACGGTTTAAATGCTCACAGCACTGTGCTGCAATAAAAATCCCCTTTTTGTCACAGACGGAAGCTATGCCCTCATAAATTGCCGTTGCGGTTTCGAAGTTTGAATCCGTACCGATTTTTGAGCCCATTACCTCGCTTGTGGAACAGCCTACAACAAGAATATCACCTTTTGTAAGCTTTCCGATTTCAATTATTTCTTCTGCAGTTTTTTCTGCAGAAAGCTTTATTTCGGTTAAAATATCCATATCTGACACCTCATAGTAATTATATATCTCTATTGTAAACAAGTCAATAATATTGACTTATCCTGATTTATTTGTTAAAATATTTTTTTGTAAATACAAGGAGGCTTGTTTATGAATAATAGAGATAAGACAATGGAAAAAATTGTTACCCTCTGTAAGGGCAGAGGCTTCGTTTTTGCAGGAAGTGAAATCTACGGCGGTCTTTCAAACACCTGGGACTACGGCCCTCTCGGTGTTGAGCTTAAAAATAACATCAAAAAAGCATGGCTTAAAAAATTCGTTCAGGAAAATCCCTACAATGTAGGTCTTGACTCAGCTATTCTTATGAATCCCCAGACATGAGTAGCTTCGGGACATCTCGGCGGCTTCTCAGATCCTCTTATGGACTGTAAGGAATGTAAGACGAGACACAGAGCAGATAATCTTATTGAAGATTTTGACGGCACAAATGTTGCAGGCTGGACAAACCAGCAGATGACAGATTACATCAAGGAAAAGAACATTCCCTGTCCTGACTGCGGAAAGCACAATTTCACAGACATCAGA
>JAZNAI010000300.1:0-4110 GCA_045586465.1 Acutalibacteraceae bacterium
TGAAGGCAAGAGAATCGACAATCCCAACACCCACGGCACGGGATGTACTCTTTCAAGTGCCATTGCGGCTAATCTTGCTAAGGGGTTTGAACTTAATGAATCTGTTCAGAGAGCAAAAAGTTATATTTCCGAAGCACTTGCTGTACAACTTGATTTAGGTAAAGGCTCAGGTCCTCTGCAACATAATTTTGGATTAAATACCCGCTACGCTGAAAAAGCATCTGATATAAAATCAAAGATATCCAAAAAATCAGTCTATGAGATTTGATTCTTCATAGACTGATTTTTATGCGCTTTGCACGACCATTCCTGAAAAAAGGCAAAAAAATCGTGTGCTGTTACGACTTAAGTGTACTAAAGAATGGTACGTGGGGATTTTGTTCTTTCTTATGTAACAAGATTACATTTTAACCCTTTGACCTTTTGGTAAGCAATCAAATTGTCTGAAATTAATTATTGAGCAAGCATAGGATTATTGCTGAAATACAACGATACGGTCTCCACTGATAACCATAACAAAAAATCTTCAGGTACATCTGTAAAACAGACAAACCTGAAGATTTATTTACTGTACTTTTTCACATCTTACCACAACTCTTGTTCTGCCGCCGTATGTGCAGGTATAGAGGATGAGGTCGTCACCCGTATCTTTTACAAGTTCTGTATCGGTAGGTTGCAGAATTTCAACCGATGTTACGGTATAGGTCAGTTTTGTGCCTTCCATATCCGTAAACGCTATTGCCGAATCAACGCTCAGCCTTCCGATATATCCAAAATGACTTCTGTAGTTATGAGCACAGATAACAAGATTATCTGTTTTTGTTGAGCCATAATATCTGCAAGGAGCAACCCTGAGTCTCGCATAGTCCCACTCTGACATAACCGGAAGTTCAAGACCAAGCTCAGGCATAGAAAGATATCCTACGTATCCGTACCCGTCAATATCAACCACTTTCATTTCTTCATCAAAGGGGTCTCTTTCATTTTTTTCTTTACTGTCATTTGCGATTTTCACAATAGAATTTATAATGCTATCCGATTGTTCTTGTGCTCTTTTATTCTCATAATTATTATAAAGCAAAAG
This sequence comes from Acutalibacteraceae bacterium, assembly GCA_045586465.1. GTDB lineage: Bacteria > Bacillota > Clostridia > Oscillospirales > Acutalibacteraceae > RUG806. The sequence continues at coordinate 1,085 of JAZNAI010000300.1, forward strand.
ACCTATTGCAAACAATATCAGACAGAGACCGATAACAACAAGGGTAATACCAATCTTTTTTCTCATCGCGATACTCCCCTATTCTGTTTCTTTTCTGCCAAAATTCAACATAGCCCAGCCGATACTGAAAATGAGAATACCTGCAATTACACAAACCGGCACAGGCCAGTTAAGCTGTCCCGTCTGAACAAGCTTGTCTTCTTCCGTTTCGTCCTCAGAGGGTTTTGTTGTGCCCTCACCGGGCTTTTCTCCCTCACCGGTGCTTCCTTCAGGTTTTTCATCTCCGGTAGTGTTTTCTTCTTCAATATCGTCGGATTTATTTATGATGGCAACTGTATTTGACGACGTATCATAAGAAACCGTGTAACCGTCAGGAACATTTTCTTCAACTACATTCCAGATATAGTCCGGAGAAAGATTATCAAAACGGTGGTACCAGTTATTACCTGCATTCAGTTCAACCTTTGCATACTCCTGAAAATTGCGAAGAAGTACCACTGTTATGCTCGTTGGATGTTTTTTGTCTGTCTCCCATTTTTTCACAACGCTTATATAGGTTTTTATTCCCTCATTCTCTCCCGTATTGTCAAAGATTTTGGGAGATGCGTTTATGTTAAAATCAAGAGTTCCGTTCTGTAAATTATGTGTCGGCACACTTACAACAAACGGCATTGCAATTTGTCCGAATGCATCTTTATCTGATGGAGCTACAAGATAAAGACCGGGTGTAAGCTTATCAAACACAACAATGCCCTTGTCATTTGTGCTTTTTTCCGTGTAAGGCAAAGAACGTGACTCTGCAAAATGCATAAGATGTATGGGCAACATAGAATCCTGAAGATTACTCATGTCAATATTCGCCTCATCATAAGGTGGGTTCATTTCATATCTGACACCGATACCTTCTTCATATGCTTCGGCGACAAAATACAGCCTGAAAGATATATTTGCAAGAGGTTTGTTTGTTACTGTGTTTGTCAGGTGGAGGGTGATACTGCCCTTTTCTTCCAAAACAGCGGTGGCAGCAGGTGACAACGTAATAACACTCAACACAAGCATCATAAAAAATGCACCAATTGCTGTGATTTTTTTTGCTTTCATCCTTTTTACCACCTTTCTATTTGAATTTTATTTGTTTTCGTTTTTCTTTGCTTTATTCTTCTTCTTTTCCTTTGATGATTTTACTACAAGCAAAACAAGGAGTCCGCCTAACATGGGAATTGCAACTGCAGGTGTCACAATAAGCGGGTCAATCTGGAAAGCCTCAGAAGGAACATTGACCTTTTTAGCCTCTTCGATGTTTTCAATTCTTGTACCGCGGACCAGCATACGGTGAGTATTGATGCCGTAAGGAGTACAGGTTACAAGTGTGCAGTAATCTTCACCATTTACAACATTCAGTTCATTTATTTCATCAGGCAGAACAATAAGCACCTGGTCAACCTGATAAGTAAAGGTTTGGTCAAGAATCGTTATTGTGAAAATATCTCCGGCAACAATTTCATCAAGATTTGTGAAAAGCTTCGCTGAAGGAAGTCCTCTGTGTGCAGAAAGCACGCTGTGGGTGCTTTCTCCTCCGATAGGAAGGCTTGAACCCTCCAGATGACCAACTGCAGAGTTGAGTACCTTATCACTTGTGCCGTGATAAATTGGCAGCTGCACCTTTATTTTTTCAATGGTAATATAACCCATCATTCCATTGCCATTGACATCGAGAGTTGAATAATATTCCTTGTCAAGCTCTGAATATCCTAAAAACGGGAAAGATATGAGTTTCAGTTTGCGGTTATACTCTTCGGCTTTTCTGAAATGTTCGGAAAAATCTTCGGGAGTAAGGTCAACAATCAAATCGTCATAGTTCATAATAGCCTGTGACTGCCTTTTTTCGTTCCAGAAATCACTTACTGTAGGATAAAGCAGAACACACAAGCCTATTAAGAAAATGGCTACCAACAGAATTGTTGACGTAAGACCGTTTTTTTTCTTTTTAGTTTTTTTCTTTTTGTTTTCTTCCATAATATATCTCTGATTTTCTTTAAAATTTTCAACGTCAACACCGAACCTTATTCGGTAACAACGGTCAGAATTTTAATGGGGTATCCCTGCTGACACAAGGTCAGCCGGGACTATATTATTTTTTGCTGTCGGCTATTAACCGGGGAACCTTATGATTCCTCAGAATTATTAGTCTCTTCAGAATCTTCAGATTCTTTATCCTTTCAAGCAAATGTTGCCATTCTTTTCTTTGAAACAAGAATAACTACTGCTGCGAGCATAAGGAGACCGCCAACGATGTAGAAGATTGTTGTACCGATGCCACCTGTTTCGGGGAAGAGACCGCCTGTTTTGTTCTCTACTTCGATTGTTGCGGGGTCAGCATCGTTGATTTCGTATGTTGCTGTAAGGTTTTCTTCGTCATACTCGCTTGTGATAACAACGTCAACGGCTTCAGGAAGTTTATTATAACCTTCGGGAGCTGCAGTTTCGTAAAGGTAGTAATCGCCTTCATCGAGACCGATAATTACAAACCTACCTGTTTCATCTGTTGTAATTGGCTGAGCATCAATGCTTGAGCTTGAGACAACTCTGTAAGTGGGGATTTCAGCACCTTCAATTTTTTCAAATTCAAAAGGTCGTCCCTCAGTAGTATTCTTGTATGCAAATATGAAAGATGCCCCGGCAAGAGGAACTTTGTTTTCGCCATCCATTGCAAACTTAAACACTTCAAATTTCCATGTGTATGTTGAAGTTGTATGCTCAGCTGTTTCCCATGTGCTGTCTTCACCGTATGAAAGGTAAACAGTGTTGTCGTTACCGTCATCTACGATTTTAGCGTTTTCATTGAGTGTTGCTGAGTAGTAAACTGAGATCACTGTGCCCTTATCAAGACCTGAGATGAAGCTGTTTTCAAACTTAACCTCAAATGTGCAATCATCATCTGCGTCAGTTACTACTGTGTAATTTGAAGCATTAACTACTGAGCCGTCAGCAAGTTTAACAACAACATCGTTGTTGAATGTAAGACC
>JAZNAI010000301.1:0-6352 GCA_045586465.1 Acutalibacteraceae bacterium
ATTACAGAAGTTATGCCCCGTGGAGGCACATTTTTATCAAACACGAAAATTAACACGAAAATTGCAATTTCATCAGGGCGGGACGCCGTGGGCGTCGTCCCCTACACGAAGAATCAACCCTTGGGAGCGGGTCGTCGAGGACGCCGACCCCTACAAGAAAAAATTTACTCACCAACCAGGGCATCGACAATTTTTATTAACTTATCGAGATCCTCTTCGCTTGCTTTTTTGGAAAGGTCAAAAAGGAGCTTTCTTTTGCGGAAAAGCTCATTCTGCTTTTCATCCGTGCCGGCATCGTCCCCCGTAAGAAGGCTCAAGGGCACCTCAAAATAATCCGCAATTTTATTAAGGGTAGAAACAGACAGCCTCTTGGTTCTTCCCATTTTAAGCTCCGTAAAAACGGAGTTTCTGACACCTATTCCCGATGCCAGAACAGACAGCTTTATGCCTTTTTCGTCACATAGCTGTTTTATTATTTCATAGGTTTCCATAAAATTCCCTCACATACCGAAAAAATACAGAAAAAGGGTTGACAAATACAGAGTTCTGTATTATTATAATGTTACAGTACAGTTTTCTGTATTATTTTCCTTCTTTGATTAGAGTATAATACATTTTTCTGTACTTGTCAAATATTTTTTCGCAAAACAAAGAAATTTGTCGAAAGAGAAAAATATGGAGGACCGACGTCGGCGGTGAGACCGTCTGTCCTGTTTTTTTCATTGATATTATATATCGCACGGTGTACTATCAATGGGACTGTTGCAAAAGCAAAAAATCACGGAGGTATTTAAATGAGAAAATCTGCAGAAGCTATTATTCAATGTCCTTTTTTCAAAAAGGAGCTCAGGAATCTTCTGTGCTGTGAGGGCTTTGTTGAAGGGACCTGTATGACAACGGCCTTCCCTGACCGAAAAGCAGCACTTGACTACATATCGGACAATTGCTCCCGTATGGACGGCGGCAACTGTCCCATGGCAAAAAATCTTTTCGCTAAGTACGAAAAAATCCGGGCAGAGGAAGAAAAAACCGAAAGAGAGTGGCGTGAGACCCTTCAGCGGATAAGAGGCATCAGGCACTCGGGGGACAACTTCCTCAACAGCCGTATGAGTGTGAATTAAAGATTCCGTCAACGGCTTTTAGAAAACAAAAAAGAAAACCGACAGCCTGAACTGTCGGTTTTTCTTATGTAAGGAAAGCCTTACACATATTAAGCTTAATAGGACTTAAGCACCTGCTTCAGCATCTGCGTTTTCGTCGTCCTTACCTACACCAAGATCAAAACCGAGCTTAGCGAAAAGGTTTACGAAAGCATCAAAAAGTGCGCCGAGAAACTTAAGAAGAGCTGTAAAATCAAAGCTTGACATTATTTTCACCTCTTAAATTAAAATATTCAGAACAATAGCTTATGCTTCGGGAGTTTCTTCGGGAAGAAGACCTTCAAGGCTGCCGAGACCGCTCATAATGTCACCAAAGGATGAATTGTTACCGAGAAATTCAGCAAGAGCAGCAAAAATGTCTGTGAAGAACTCAATGATTGCCTGTAAAAAGTCGCCCATAACGGCACCTCTTTTCATAAAGAATTATAGCTTTAAGGCACAATTATGCCTGTGCTTCCGTTGTTGTTTCATCTTCATCAGCAAAAAGCTTGATGCCGAGTCTTCTGAAGAAGTTTTCAAAAATACCTAATAATTTTTTGAACTGCTCGAGCCAATCCTGGATTGAGAATGTGAAATCTATTTTCATTTGTTACACCTCTTTTTTCTTTTAGTCAGGTAAAAAAAATTACTGAGCCTGAGTGGGGATTTCGCCCTCCTCGGGAAGGATGAGAATGCCGAGTTTTGCAAAAAGCTCCTTGATTGTTGCAAGTACCTTTTCGATGAATGCGAGGATATCGTCTAAGCTGATGTTGAAGATGGGTTCCATTTTTCGCACCTCTCTTTCAGATTTGTGTATTTATTCACTGTTATCATAACACAACAGAAAAAACAACACAAGAGAAAAAACAATATTTTTCCCTATCCCCTTCAAATTTTACACAAATTACATATTTCCGTCACATTTATTAGCAGAATTGAACAATGTTTATTAACAACAGATTTACATAAAAGGGCTGCAAAAAACCTTAGTTTTTCACAGCCGACCGATTAATTATAATACCTTGGATAAAAAGTCCTTAAGTGCGGGGCATTTGGGATTGCCGAAGAACTCCTCGGGTGTTCCCTCCTCTGCGATTTTGCCCTGATCTATAAAGATAACTCTTGTGCCGACTTCTCTTGCAAAGCCCATTTCGTGAGTAACGATAACCATAGTCATACCCTCGTTTGCGAGCTCCTTCATAAGCTCAAGAACCTCACCTACCATTTCGGGGTCAAGTGCGGAGGTGGGCTCGTCAAAAAGGATTACCTTAGGATTCATTGCAAGTGCACGTGCAATGGCAACTCTCTGCTTCTGACCGCCGGAAAGGGTTGAGGGATAAGCCTCAGCCTTCTCTTCGAGTCCGACACGCTTCAGTAAGCTCATTGCGTTTTCCTTACACTGCGCCTTTAATTCCTTAGCATTCTTAGGTCCCGTATAGGAGGGATCCTTTTTAAGGGCTCTCAGCTTCTTTTTGCCGAGGGAGTAGGGAGCCAGCATAACGTTATCAAGAACATTCTTATTGTTGAAAAGGTTAAACTGCTGGAAAACCATACCGATTTTTTCACGGTGGCGGTTTATGTCAACGTGGATGTTGGCAATGTCCTCACCCTCAAAGAAGATTGAACCGCCCGTGGGGTCCTCCATACAGTTGAGGCATCTTAAGAAGGTGCTCTTACCGCTGCCCGAGGCACCGATAATAACGACCTTTTCACCCTCTTCTATGGTGGTGGTAATGCCCTTTAATACTTCGTTCTTGCCGAAACTTTTATGAAGATTAACGACGTCTATCACTCTTAGCCAACCACCTTTCCATAATTTTGAGAAGAATTGTAATGAATACAACAAGGACTATGTAAATAACCGAAAGCACGATGTAGGGCACGGTGTATTCATAGGAGCTTGTACCTATCTGCTTAAATGCGAAAACAAGGTCAAGTGCGCCTGCATAACCGATAATTGAGGTTTCCTTTATAAGGGCAATGAACTCGTTGCCGAGAGTGGGCAGGATGTTCTTTATTGCCTGAGGCACAACGATTTTCAGCATACTTGCCGAGTACGAAAAGCCGACTGCACGGGCTGCCTCAAGCTGACCGCCGTCAACGGAATTGATACCGCCTCGCATAATTTCGGAAACGTAAGCACCGGAATTAAGACCGAAGATGATAATACTTGCGTTAAGTGCCGTCATCTTTATTCCCATTGAGGGGAAAAGCACGAAGTAACCGAGAAGGAGCTGTACCATAACGGGTGTGCCTCTGAAGAGGGCAACGTAAAGGGTACAGATTTTGTCGAGAATAAGGGGAAGCCTCTGAAGCACCCACATAAGGGCATAGAATACGTAATAAAGAGTAACAACTCTTAAAAGGGGCTTTTTGGGGAATTTACTGAGGAATTTATCATACATATTCTGCAGCTTATAAGGCAGAACGGGATATTTGGGCATAACACTGACAACGGCAATGATTGTACCTATAACCATACCGATAATAAGACCGAGTATCGCAACCTCAATGGTGTTGCCGAGACCCTCCAATACCTGCTTATAGCCGCCCTTGTCAATTAAATTCACTATGAATTTATCCCATTTTACAGAAAAATTATTAAGCATAATGAGACCTTTCTAAAAAACCAAACCCCGTCTTTCGGCGGGGTAGGTTATAAATAAACTTTTTTTATCAGCCGTTTACACCCTTAACAAGGCTGTTTGCGGGAGCTTCGTCAATGATAACATAAGCAACATTGCCGTTGAGGATATCCTGAACTGCGAATGCACCTGATGTGTAGCCTACGCCTTCAAGATTTGCATAGCCGTCAAAGCCCCAGTCTGCATCACCGTCGATATAGTAAGCACCTGTTGTGCCTGTCTGATAACCGATCTTTGTGCCTTCTGCGAGACCCTTGAGAACTGCTTCGCAGTCTTCAACTGTTGTGCAAGCATCAAATGCTGTGTCGTTTGCAGCTGCAATAAGCTTCTGGGAAGCATTGTAGTAAGCATTTGTGAAATCAAGGATTTCCTTTCTTGCTTCTGTGATGGTAAGACCTGATGCACCGATATCGCATGTGCCTTCAGCTACAGCTGTGCATACGGAGTCAAATTCCATATCGTTAACTGCAAGGTTCTTACCGATCTTCTGTGCAAAGAGAGCCATAAGCTCGATTTCTACACCGTAGTACTTGTCGCCTTCAACATACTCGAAGGGAGGGAATGCTGCGTTTGTAGCGATAACGATCTGATTTTCCTTAGCGCCTACTGCTGTGTCAGCAATAACAACGCCTTCGGGAGTGCCGTCACCGAAATACTTGTTCATAATAGCTTCGTAAGTGCCGTCATTCTTAACTTCAGCGAGGAAGTCGTTGAGCTGACCGAGAAGCTCTGCGTTGCCCTTCTTAACTGCGAAGCCGTATTCTTCACTTGTAAGAGCGATGTCGATAACCTTGAGAACCTCTGTGGAACCGGCTGTGGTTTCTTCTCCGCCGGGAGCTGTGGTCTCTTCAGTATTGCCGCCGCAAGCAGCAAATGCGCCTACAACGAGAACGAGTGTTAAAAGTACTGCAATAATTTTTTTCATTGTTTTTTCCTCCAATATTTTGTAACAATTTTGATTGCGAGGTAGAATATACCACCATATTCATTAAAATGCAAGAGTTTTTGCATAAATATTTGAAGTTTGTGTATTTTTACCTTGAAAAAGTGATTATTTATGCATCATTTATGCACTTTTACCTACACATTATACATATTTATTCACAATTCAATGAATATATGCAGTTTTTATGCAATATACAGGGTTATGATGTTATTCATTAGTTTTTATAATAAAAGAAAAAAGCGAAAATAAAGCGTAGGGGAGGGGTCTCCCCTCCCGTTCAAATTAGCTCTATCCTTTTACAAATAAAAGTTACAAAAGCTGTGAGGCGGGAGGGAGAACCCCTCCCCTACGAGAATATACCACGGGGCATTTTTCAAACATTATATTTCCATCAATACGGGATGTCGGGGACGCCATCCCCTACAATGTAAAATTTATATCAGCGCGCAAAGATAAGCTTCGGTGAAAACAAAAGAGGTTTTTTGCGAAAAAAAACAAAGCACGAGGGGAAAAATCCTCTCGTGCAAGTGTTTTGTCTTATTAACTTAAGCAACAGTTGTCTCTTCAGCAGTTGTGTCTTCAACAGCCTCAGTTGTTTCTTCAGCAGTTGTGTCTTCAACAGCCTCTGTTGTCTCGTCAGCTGTTTCGCCTTCAGCAGTTGTGTCTTCAGCAACAGTTGTGTCTTCAGCAACAGTTGTTGTTTCGTCTGCAAGAGTTGTTTCCTCAGCAGTTGTGCCGCAAGCTGCAAATACGCAAGCAACGAGAGCGAGAGTTAAAAGAACAGCGAATAACTTTTTCATTGTTATTTCCTCCAAATAAAATATACTTTTTTTGTGCGTTATCACCGAACGCAGGAGTTAATATACCACCCAATGTAATAAAAATCAAGTCTTTTGTAATAATTGTTATAAAGATTATGAAATATTTACCAAATTAATGATAAACATTAAATTAATTTATATAATATGATGATAAAAGGTTACAAAACGGTTTCAATACAAAAAAAGCCTTCTTATTAATCGCCTCTCGGCATACCTTTGAAAGCTCTGCCCACGCATAAAAAACACTCCCCTATAAAGGGGAGTATCTCAGAAATTATTTAATTCTGTTATCCTCGGCAATTCTGAAATTTTCGGGTTTTCTTTCCTTGGGTGCCGGCTCTTCATCCTTTTCACCCACGGCAACGGCTATCTGGAACTTAAAGTCCTCGGGGATGTCAATGATTTTCTTCCACTTCTCCCCTTCTTCTGCCCTCAGAAGTGAGCCGACACTTGCGATTATACAGGAGCCGAGGCCGAGCCCCTCGGCAGCTATGGCAATATTCTCTGCGGCAAGTCCCGAATTCATCTGATCCTCTGTGGGGGTATAGATAAGAAAGAGTGCAGGTGCACCCTGATAAACGGGATTTACGTCGCATTTAGTGTATGCAGGTGTACCTCTTCCCACCTTTGCCCAAAAGTCGTTATCAAGCTCCCCGAGAAGTGCCTTGTCCCTTATTACTCTTACGTGGCAGGGCTGTGAATTTCTTCCGCTGGGTGCCCACATGGCACAGTCAAGAAGAGTCTGAAGAATTTCATCGGAAAGGGGGATATCCTTATATGCACGGATTGTTCTTCTTTTAA
>JAZNAI010000302.1:0-8846 GCA_045586465.1 Acutalibacteraceae bacterium
TGTGCGCCTATGGAATTGGAAACGAACTCAAATACGGTCTTTGTATAGTAGTCAAGACCTCTTACAATACGAGGATTTACGGTATAGGGAATATCCATAGCATCAAGGTAAGATTTTACCTTGCCGAAGTGTGTTTCGCATTCCTCGCAGAGGAAATCTATGACAACGGGTGCATCCTTGGCAATTGCGGAGCATACGGGAGACTTGCAGTCAAGAATTCTCATGGGATTTCTCCCGAGCCTTGAAAGACAGGTCTCGCAAAGGTCAGCCTTCTTTTCGTTAAAATACTTAAGAAGAGCCTCGTGGTAATGCTTTCTGCATTCGGGACAGCCGATTGAATTGATTTCAAGGCTTATGTCCGTAAGACCGAAGAAATCAAATACCTGCTGAGCGAGTGCAATTATTTCAGCATCAGCGGCAGGTGAGCCCGTACCGAGGCTTTCAACGCCGAACTGATGGAATTCTCTGAGTCTGCCTGCCTGAGGCTTTTCATATCGGTAGCAGGAGGTCAGATAGTAATATTTCTGGGGGAGGGGCTCATTGAAAAGTCCGTGCTCAAGAAAAGCACGTACCGTACCTGCAGTACCCTCGGGACGAAGTGAAATACTGCGGTTGCCGTTATCGTTGAAGGTATACATTTCCTTCTGCACAACGTCTGTTGTGTCGCCCACACCTCTCATAAAAAGCTCAGTGTGTTCAAAAACGGGAGTTCTTATCTCCCTGAAGCCGAAATTGCCTGCGGTTTCTCCCAGAGCGTTTTCAATAAAACGAAGCTTATAGCTTTCTGAAGGGAGAGTATCCTCGGTTCCTCTCGGTGCTTTAGTTAAAAGTGCCATTGGGTTTTCTCCTCAAAAATGAAAATTATCAGTTGCCTCTTACAAGATTTCTCCAGTCAAGGTCGCCTCTTTCAAGGCCTCGTACAAGGGATTCTGCTGTTGCGATGTTTGTTGCAACGGGAATCATATGAACGTCGCAAAGACGGAGAAGGTCGTTATCGTCAGGCTCCGTAGCCTTCTTGGTGAGAGGGTCACGGAATAAAAGCAGAAGGTCTATTTCATTGCACGAAATAAGAGAGCCTATCTGCTGAGCGCCGCCCTGGCTTCCTGCAAGAAACTTCTTTATGGGAAGACCTGTTGCATCCTCAATAAGCTTGCCCGTTGTTGCCGTTGCGCAAAGAGAATGATGGCTGAGAATTCCGCAGTATGCTATACAGAACTGCGTCATAAGCTCCTTTTTTGAATCGTGTGCTATCAATGCAATATTCATAAATACACCGTCCTTAAATAATATTAATCAATAATAAATTATAATAACACAAAACTTTTGCTTTTTCAACACTTATTTCAGCTGAGAAAGCTTAAGAGGGATATAATTCCCCGTGATTCTGCCTGCAATACGTAAAAAAGCACCGTCGCTTTTCTTTGTCTTAAGCTTCTTCTCGCTTACTGTAGAGTACATTATATTTTTGTCCTCGGGGATTATTCCTATGAGCTGAACAAGGGTTTTGTCAATAATTTCATCAACCGTTAAGAGAAGACCTTTTTTTGCCGCCTTGACATCATAACGGTTTATAAGAAGCCGTGCTTCGTCGATTCCTGTTTGCGAAAGCAGCTGTCTTACCGTGCCGGCACCCGTCACCGATACCTCGTCGGCAGTTGCGACCACAAGTGCCTTATTTGCACCTCTTGCGGCACGGCGAAGACCTCTTCCGATGCCTGCAGGTGCATCAATGAATATGTAATCGTAATTTTCATCAAGCTCATCGGAAAGACGCTTTATAATATCCGGAAATTCCTCTGAAAGGGGTGATTTCGGTGAGGGAAGAAGTGTGAGGCTGTCCGTAACCGAAATAAGTGCATCCTTTGTTTCGCATCTTTCCTCGGCAATGTCGCCCCAGGTAAAATTCACTCTGTCCTGAACCCCGAGCATTATATCAAGTGAGGAAAGCCCTGCATCGCAGTCTATAAGAAGCACGTTGCAGTTTTTTTCGGAAAAAAGCACGCCCAGATTTTTGGTAACGGTGGATTTTCCGACACCGCCTTTACCTGATGCTATTACTGTTTTAATTGCCATATTAACACAACCTTCCGAATATCCGTTTTACCAGATAATATCGTTTTCAGTCTGAATTCCGGGTGTTGCGCCCGAGGAAGAGAAATAATATTCAAAAATATCTGCCGCAACCTGAGCCGTAGCCGAGCCCGAGCCTGCGTTTTCGATAACTACGGTAATTGCGATTTCGGGATTTTCATAGGGTCCGAAGGCAATAGGAAGCCGTCGGTGCCCTCAACGACATTTCCGTCAATAACAAGGGTTTTTTCTGCAGTACCCGTTTTGCAGGCAACCTTCTCAGGAAGCTTTCCGAGGTACGGTGCGCAGGAGCCCTCGTTTGCAACGAGGTACATACCTCTTTTTACCGTATCAAGAGTTTCCCGGGAAATATTCGTTTCTACGGCAATTTTCTTTTCGTGAGTGTAAATGCCCTCGGTAAAGTCAGCCGAAACGATTTTTTCTATAAGATACGGCACGTAGCGTGTACCGCCGTTTGCAATGGTAGCGCAGTAGTTATTGAGCTGTAAGGGTGTAAAGGAGTTATCCGACTGACCGATAGCGGCAAGAAGGGTTTCACCGGACTTCCATCCGAGTCCTAATGAATCTCGGTAGGCAATACCTGCAAGGATACCCTGACTTTCGGAGATTTCAATGCCCGTTTTAGCACCGAGACCGAAAAGGGAGGAATAGGTATTCATCTTGTCAATGCCAAGCTGTCTTGCCATTTCGAAGAAGAATATGTTGCAGGAGTGCTCCAGAGCCTGTTCCACGTTAATAAGTCCGTGTGCGGTTTTATTAAAGCAGGCAAATACCTGGTCTATGTATTCGTACTGACCCGTGCAGTAAACGGTCGAGTCGGGTTCAATTATACCCTCCTCAAGGGCGGCAATTGCAATAACGGGCTTCATTGTTGAGCCGGGGGAATAGGTGCTTTGAACGGCTCTGTTCCACAGCGGCTTTCCGGGGTCAGATGCTAAGATGTCGTAATCCTCGTAATATGTTGAAAGTGAGTAATTGGGGAAGGAGGAGCTTGCAAGCACGGCACCGCTTTCTACGTCCTGAACTATTACCGCACCTGCAGGGGTAAGACCCTGTGCCAGAGCTTCGGATTCGGTAACAGCCATAATCTGCTTTTTAAGTGACTTGTCCGCAATCTCCTGCAGATTTCTGTCCAGGGTGAGGAAAATCGTGTTTCCTGCCTTGGGAAGCACCGAGTAGGAGCGAAGCACCTTCTGACCTGCGGTGATTGAAACTGTCAGCGTTCCCGTCTGTCCTCTGAGATAGCCTTCCGCATAGCTTTCTATACCGCTTTTTCCGATAAAATCATTAAGTGCATAGGCTGATTTTTCTATTGCTGTTTTGTCAGCCTCGGAAAGCTCCGGATCTTTAAGCTTTTCTTCCGTTTCTGCTTTTTTGAGCTCGTATTCCTCAGCACTGATGCCGCCCACAATACCTAAAATATGAGCCGCCGCCGTTCCGTCACCCGAATATTTTCTCTGTGATGAGGCACCGCCGTCAACGCCCGGGAAAAGCTCCTTGTTTTCCTTTATGTATCCGATTGTTTCAACAGATACCTTCTCTGCGAAGGTGTAGGGAAGTGAGGTTGAAAACCAGTTTTTATGCATATTGTAGCGCACGGATGCAATGTCACGTGCAGCCTCAAGGGGATATTCCTCTAATTTATACTTTTCAATAAGGACATTCAGGCAATCCTCAGCCGTTGCATAAGGGTTCACAGCACACATCTGCGGTCCCTTCATATATGAAATTGCGGAGGGGGAGTCCTCCTTATATGCAATATTTCCGTTTTCATCAAATATAAGGGGAAGCTCGTCAGTCCATTTTTCTCCCTTTTCCGAAAGAAAGCTCTGAAGACGGAAAATCTCCTTATTGATTTCCTCGTCGGTTCGGGGAAACTCCGTGTAGCTGAAGGTAACTGTGTTTATGAGCTCATTGTAAACGAGGGCGTTTCCGCTGTTGTCAAGCAATTCGCCTCTCGGTGCAGACACGTTTACGTCGTATGAAGACACGGCAGAGGAAGCGGAATATTCCTCGGCATTTACAATCTGAATAAATATCAGCTGTGCAATAAAGCCTAAAAAGAACAGTCCGAAAAATGAAAATATTATGATGACCTTGGTGTTGATTTTTTCCTTCATAAAACTTCTTTTGCCCTTTCAGCGGAAAAGCGTCTGTGAATAGCCGAAGCAAGATAATATACGGGAATAAGAATGATTACTGATGTAATTACCGCAGGGATACATTCAGATTTTATTACGTCTGTGAGAAGTGCGCCCGTGAGCTTCTCTTTCGTATAAATAAGACCGAGTGCTGAGGGAATAAGTGAATACACAGCCGTGAATAAAGAGGCGGTGAGACAGGTATTTCTCAGAACATACCTCGTAAGCAGTCCCGTAAGAAGAAAGATTGCGGGAAATATAAGTGCGTACACTCCGTCCGTAAGGGGCGAAGCCGCATCCCACAGTATGCCCGATAAAAGACCGAGAAAAAGTCCTGCAAATTCATTTTCGTGCATAGTGAATGCTGCCGTCACGGGAATAAGCAGAAGCAACGGAAAGGGAAGTGCCGTACGGGGCAGTACTATAAATTGTAAAATGCTGCATAAAAGAAGAACTGCAAAACAGATGATTCCTCTTACTGCAGATAAGGTTAAATGATGTTTTTTCATAATCAGCCGTCCGATTTGCCTTCAAAGTCGGTAATAACGAATACGTCGGTAAGTCTTGAATATTCAATTGCGGGAGTGATAAGACCGTATGAGGAAAGCCCCGTTACGTCGTTTCTTATCTCTCTTACGGTGCCGATAACAAGGTCCTTTGGATATATTCCGCCGATACCCGACGTGCAGACAATGCCGCCCGATACAACGGGTGTATTCTTTTTAAGACCCGACAGCTTAAGACAGCCTTCTCCTGACAGAGCATAGTCCGATTCCGTGTAGCAGCTTTCTCTTGTTCTGATTTCATAGGCGCTGACGGAGATTTCTGAATTGAAAAGGGTATAAACTGTACAGCTGTTGGGATTAACCTCCGAAACTACGCCGATGAGGTTATCTGAATAGATTACGGGATTGTCAACGTCAACGCCGTCATCGGAGCCGATATTAAGTGTAAAGGAGCCGTAGAAATCCGAGGTGTCACGAAGAATGATTTCACCTGCAACGAACTCGAAATCGGGATTATCCTCCTTTACCCCGAGAAAATCCTCATAAGCCTCAAGCTTGTGCTTTGTCTTCTCGTAGTCAACTAACTGCAGACGAAGCTCGTTCAGCTCATTCTGAAGCTCGGTTAACTGATTCTTTACCGCTTTTGCGGATACAAAATAGCCGTTGAAATCCGAAAGCGATTCGCTTATTTTTACGGCAATGCTGTCAATAGGGGTCAGGATATATGAAACGGCAGATGAAACGGGTGAGGTGCCGTTTTCCGATACGGCAGATATGAATACGGCAAGAAACATAGCCGTAATAACCGCCGCACATATTCTGAATTTAGTGCTTCTGAAGAAATTTTTCATATTAACTCCGATTATCTGAAAAGATTGAGGTTGTCCTTCTGAAGGCAAACGGCAATACCCGTAATAACGCAGTCCGTGGGGTTGTCTGCCGTGTGTACGGTCATACCGGTTTTTCTTTCAATAAGCTTGTCAAGACCTCTGAGATTTGCACTTCCGCCCGTAAGGGTGATACCTGATGTTATTATGTCGGATGAAAGCTCCGGGGGAGTTTTTTCCAGGGTCTCTCTTATTGCATCAAGAATCTGATTGACGGGCTCTGTAAGTGCGGTTCTTACGTCCTGGGAGCTTATCTCTGCGGTTCCGGGAAGACCGTCGGAAAGATTTCTGCCCTTGACGGAAACAGCACCCTCACCCGAATAGGGGGAAGCAGAGCCTATTGAGAGCTTGATTTCCTCTGCGGTCTTTTCACCTATAAGAAGGTTATAGGTCTTTTTAACGTGCTGAACAATGGCGTTGTCAAATGCATCGCCTGCAATTTTCACCGTTCGGGAGGCAACAATGTCACCCAGGGAAATAACGGCTACCTCGGCAGTGCCTGAGCCTATATCAACTATCATACTGCCCTTTGCTTCCGTAACGGAAAGACCTGCACCGATAGCCGCTGCCATGGGAGCCTCAATAAGGCTTACATAACGGGCACCTGCTGCCTTTGCAGCATCGTGAACAGCCTTTCTTTCAACCTCGGTGATGCTTGAAGGGATGCAGATAAGAACACGGGCACGTGTAAAAAGTGTGCCTGCGGTTGCTTTCTTCATAAAAATTCGCAGCATATCTGCCGTTATATTGTAGTCTGCAATAACCGAGTCCTTAAGAGGCTTTACTGCGGTAATTGAGCCCGGTGTTCTGCCTATCATCATTTTTGCCTCGTCACCGACGGCAACAACACGGCGCGGCTGACTTTTTACGTCAATTGCAACAACCGAGGGCTCCCTTATGATAACTCCTTTATTCTTGGCACATACGAGAGTATTGCCCGTGCCGAGGTCAATTCCTATATCCTGAGAAAATAACATAGCGTCCGTTCCTTTTTATAAAAATTTCTGATTGCTCATAAAAATTCACCGTGAAATGAACTTTTATCAGAAATCAGCAGTGGAAATTATATACGCTGACCATGTAGGGGAGGGGTTGCCCCTCCCGTTGTATAAATTCTGTAACTTTCATTTCCAAAAAAATTACAACCCTTTTGAACGGGCGGGGAAACCCCACGCCTACGATATAAATCTCCGAATTCCGAATTTTCTGATTCACTTATGTGAATCAGAATGTGTTTGACATATCCTCTTCTACTCTTTCAACTACAACCTTGTCGGTTTTTGAGGAAGCGATTTTTTCCTTGAGCATTTCGTAATAGAGCTCCTCATCCATCGGAAGCTCAATGGTCTTATCAAGCCAGGATGAAAGGAAAGCGGCATTGGAGATAGTAAGACCGTTGATGCCCTCCTTACCCTCGGCAATAAGAGGCTCTCCTCTTAATATGTGAGCGGCAAAGGCATTCATAACGCCTGTGTGCTGGTCGTTTATGCCGTCTGTTTCAACGGTAATCCATTCACCCTCAATTCTTCCGAAGCCCTCTTCAGAGGTCTTTGTATATTCATCCGTTGACATATTGAGAAGGAACATTCTGATTTCACCGTTTTCGCAGACAATCTTTGCCTTGTCAAGTGTGATTTCAAGTCTGTTTGTTCCGGGATAATCGCCTGTGGTTGTTATAAACGTACCTGTTGCGCCGTTGGGGTATTCAACGTAGATAGAAACGTCGTCCTCAACCTCAATATCGTGCCATTTTCCCTCGTGGCAGATTGCCTTTACCTTTGAAGGCATACCGCAAATCCACTGCCAGAGGTCAAGCTGATGGGGACACTGGTTAAGCATAACGCCGCCGCCTTCTCCTGCCCAGGTAGCGCGCCATCCGCCTGAATTGTAGTAAGCCTGAGTACGGTACCAGTCTGTGATAATCCAGCTGACACGCTTAAGCTCACCGTATTCACCGGATGCAACTATTTCTCTTACCTTACGGTAGATGCAGTTTGTTCTCTGGTTGAACATAATTGCATATACGGGCTCGGACTTTTCGGCTACCTCAATAAGCTCTCTTACCTGCTTTGTGTAAACGCCTGCAGGCTTTTCGCTCATAACGTGAAGACCTGCATTCAGAGCTTCAATGCCGATGGGGGGATGGTCGTAGTGGGGAGTTGCAATAAGAACTGCATCGCAAAGTCCCGAATTTATAAGATCGGTTGCGGTATTGAAGCACACTACTCCGGGGATTTTCTCCTGAGCACGTGCGAATTTCTTTTCATCAATATCGGCAACGCAGGTAATATCAATCTCGGGCATTTCGCCTTTTACAAAGTTGTTGATATGGCTCATACCCATATTGCCGATACCGATTATACCGACTCTGACTTTTTCTGACATAAGGACATCTCCTTTATATATAATTTAACAGAATAATTATAAAACAGAATGATTATAAATGCAATAGAAAATTATGAAGAAATTTCCCCCTTTGACGAAATGACGGTAGGGGAGGGGGTTCCCCTCCCGCCGCAGAAGGTTGTAGTTTTTTGACAAATAAAAATTACAGAAGTCAGAAAAACGGGCGAGAAGATCTCGCCCCTACCGTGCAATGTGCCTCACGGCAAATAACTTCTTCACTATTAACTCTTACTTTTTACTTGAAAAAAGCTCCCCGTTTCCGAGGAGCTAAATGTTGATTATTTCATTAACTGTCTTATAACTGCTTCGCAGTCCTTCTTATCCATAATCTTGGGAACGGGATAAAGGGGATTGCCCTCTTTGAGTGCACGCTCAACGATTACGGGAATATCGTCTTCGACAATGCAGTCGAACTTGTCGGGAATACCCATTTTTTCGTTCATTTCACGGATAGTAGCAATGAAGAGCTTTGCCTTCTGCTCGTCATTCTTGCCCATTGTGGGAAGACCTGCTATGTCAGCAAGCTGAGAGAGCTTCTTGTATGCGGAGCTTCCGTAGTAATCAAGCACGTAGGGAAGAATAACTGCGTTTGCAAGACCGTGGGGGATACCGTAGTGACCGCCGAGGTTATGTGCAATTGCGTGAACGTAGCCGACGTATGCTCTTGTAAAGGCAACGCCTGCCCAGAAGGAAGCCTCAAGCATATTTGCTCTTGCTTCTATGTTCTTTCCGTCCTCATAGGCTGTGTAAAGATTGTCAAAAATCATTTTTGTAGCCTTGACGGCAGCCTTCTTTGTACCGGGAGTGTTGCTCTT
>JAZNAI010000303.1:0-8533 GCA_045586465.1 Acutalibacteraceae bacterium
CTTTCACAAGAGTATCCCGACTATGTTACAGTAACAACGGAGGTGTAAGTAATGCTTAAGATAAACATTCAGCTTTTCGCTCATAAAAAAGGTATGGGTTCAACCCGTAACGGCCGTGATTCCGAATCCAAGAGACTCGGCACAAAGAGAAGCGACGGTCAGTTCGTTAATGCAGGTACCATCATCGTTCGTCAGCGTGGAACACACATCCACCCCGGCAACAATGTAGGTAAGGGCTCTGACGATACACTTTTCGCTCTCATCGACGGAAAAGTTAAGTTTGAACGTCTTGGCAAGGACCGTAAAAAGGTCAGCGTATACGAAAACTAACAAAAAAGATTCCCGTGTCAACAGACACGGGATATTTTTTTGAGTATTGTGAATCATAATTAAAAATCAGATATGTAAGCACGGTAGGGGCGGGGTTGCCCCTACCGTAATTTGTGCCTCTCGGGAAATTCTCCGAATTCCGACCTCCGAATTATCATAATTTGTGGGGCAAAAGCCCTCACAAATTATGATTTATATCCCTGTCAGGTCAAATGCGGGTGTATATTCTTCCTTAGCAGAAGATAATTCCTGCAGAAAGCCGTCCTCAATTCCTGAAAGGTACATATAATCCACGGCCTTTTCGTATTCCTCCTCAGTAAGCCTTCTGTTGAGGCTCTCATACGGAAGGTGCTCCTTCGGAGGGGTGTACTGGCTCATAAGAGAAAACATCGCCTTACCGTTAAAGCTTTCCCCGAAAGTATCAATAATATCATAGGTATTATCAAGGTATCCCGGCAAAACGAGATGCCTTATTATTGTGCCCCGAAGCAGCATTCCTTCGTCATCAAAGCTACATTCACCCGTCTGCCTTATCATTTCTTTTATGGCAGGAACAGCCTTTTCATAATAATCGGGAGCTTTTGAGAGGGCTTTTGAAAGACCTGTGTCCTTGTATTTAAGGTCCGGAAGGTAAATGTCAACAAGTCCGTCAAGCATTTTAAGGGTGCTTACCTCTTCATAGGATGAGGTATTATACACCACGGGCACGGGAAGCTTTTCCACTGACAGAGCCTTTACAATTTCAGGTACAAAGTGAGTGGGCGTTACAAGATTTATGTTATCTGCACCATCGTCAATAAGCTCATAAAAAATTTCACGAAGGCGCTTTTCAGTCACCTCTTTGCCGACCTCACCTCTCGATAAGGGCATATTCTGACAGAAAATACAGCCCATATTACAGCCCGAAAAGAAGATTGTACCCGAACCGCCGTAGCCCGAAATACAGGGCTCCTCCCAGAAATGAAGTCCTGCCCTGCCGAGGGTTATTTTATCACTCACACGGCAGAAGCCTTTATTATTTTGTCTGTCTGCACCGCATTTTCTCGGGCAAAGCTCACATTTTTCCATAAATTATAAAACCTGCTTTTTCATAGTAGGGACACATTTTATCGTCACATAACAGCATAGGTATTCTGCCGTTTTTCAAAGAAAAGTCCACGCAGGACATAAGACAGCGCTGTGCAAGACCGCGGCTTCTGTAATTTTCATCCGTAAAAACATCGGAAATTACGGCATATTTTTCGTTCATTGAAGAAATTGAAGCGGAAGAAACAAGCCTTTCTCCTTCTCTTATGCCGAAAACTGCGGCAAGCCCCGAATTTACGGCACGAAGCCTTAAAACATAACGTCTCTCATCATCAAATGAAAGAGTATTTTCCCCTGACAAAAGTCTGTAAAGCTCCGTTATTTCCCGTCCCTGAAGCATTTCAGCACTTCCCTCTTCGGCCGTGTTTTTACTGTATATCATTATACACTTACGGCACTGTGTGAAAAGCTCGGGAAATTCCTCGCCGTAAACGAGAAAGTATTCGTCCCCCGTATCAAGAACAATACTTTTTACATCGGCATTTTCGTCTTCACCGATAAAAAAGAAATCCGAAATACCGTCAGCGGACGAAAAAAGCACGGAAAATGCCATAGCTCCCTCTACAGTATTACTTATGAGGGAGCTTATTTTATCCTTATCCTCTCTTGCCGCTTTTCTGAACTTAAGCATCTGCGAGTTTTTCAGAAAGAGCCCTTGCGAGCTCGAAACAGGCGGTTATATCACTCTTTTTCAGCATATTTGACTGAGAGTGAATATATCTGCAAGGGGCGCTGATAGCTGCCGCCTTAACACCGAAGCCGCTTTTATGGATAATTCCCGAGTCGTTTCCGCCTGCAACGGCAGACTTAACCTGCACCCTGATGCCTTTTTCCTCTGCGAGACTGAGAGCAGTCCTGAACACATCCTTATCGTAAATGGTGGAGTTATCCATAAAGGAAAGCACAGCACCCTCACCCTGCACACATACTCTTGAGGAGTCTGCTACACCTGCAATATCAGCGGCGGTTGTGGCTTCAAGAACAATCGAATAGTCGGGGCAGACCCTGTTTGTAACACAGCCGGCACCTCTGACTCCTACCTCCTCCTGCACGGTAAAGGCAAAAACGGTGTCGTATTTCACACCCTCTTCAATCATTTTAAGCATAATTGCACAGCCCGTTCTGTCATCAAGAGCCTTTGATACTATTTTATCTCCGATTTCCTCGTAATCTGCGGCAAAAACAGCCGTATCACCGGGAAGGACGTACGAGAGAGCCTCTTTTTTATCCTTAGCGCCTATATCTATGAACAATTTATCCTCGGTAAGAAGAGTCTTCTTTTCAGCCTCACTGCTTAAATGTACGGGCTTACTGCCGATAACTCCGGGAATTCCGTTTTCAAAGCACACCTTTCTTCCGGACATAACGGCAGGAAGAATACCGCCGACGGTATCAAATTTTATAAGACCGTCATCTGTAACATATGTTGCAATAAAGCCTACCTCATCCATATGGGCGGCTATCATAACCCTATTTTTTGCTCTTTTTTCGCCCTTTAATTCAACAATGACACTTCCGAGAGCATCAACTGTATAAGGGATATCTCCGAGCTTTGAAATTATATATTCTCTTACCTTGTGCTCTCTGCCCGAGGTTCCGTTAATATTACACAGTTCTTTAAGAATAGTAAACATCACATTACCTCCTTTGCGGCAGCTGCAAGAATTGCTGCCACAGCCTCAACGTCCTTGATGTCAAGTGTTTCAACGGGAGTGTGCATATTTGTAAGAGGCACGCTGACAAGTCCCGTTTTTATGCCGCAGCCTGCGGTTACGGCAACGTCGCTGTCTGTCATTGTGCGTGAGCCCATAACCTCAACAGTATAAGAAATTCCGTTCTTTTCCGCTGTTTTTATAAGAAAATCGGAGATTTCCTTCTGCAGAATAGGGGAAATACATATCATTCCTCCGCTTCCGAGAGGTGAGGACATTTCAGGGGGCACCCCGGGAGCTCTTCCGAAGGAGACGTCCGTAATAAATGCAAAATCAGGCTGAAGTGCTGTAAATGAGGCAACAGCTCCGCCCTTTCCCGTTTCCTCTCTCGTTGTAAAAACTGCGGTAATCTTATTATCGGTGCCGTCGGAAAGAAGCCTTTCGCAGGCCTTGATAACTGCCGTACAGCCGGCACAGTTATCCATATACGCACCCGTAAATCTGCCGCCGAGCAGCTCCTCTACAGGAGAAAGATATTCGGCTCTGTCTCCGACAGATACAATTTCAGAGATTTCCTCATAGGAAAGACCGCAGTCAATATAAAGGTCCTCAATATCGGGCACAGCTGTTTTGTCCTTTTTGTTAAGGTGGGGAGGGGTGCTTGTGACACAGCCCTTTATCTCCTTTTTGCCCGTAACCTTTACTCTCGAGGCGGCAAGGGTACGGTTGTCAACACCGCCCGACTTTGCGACTTTAAGCATACCCGTGGCCTTATCTATTGCGGTTACAACCATTCCGATTTTGTCGGCGTGGGCACTTAAAACCACGTGCTTTTTACCCTCAGAGTTTACGGTGCATATAATATTTCCCAGATTATCCGTTGTGATTTTTTTACTTAAAGGGGTCATTATTTCAATGATTGCCTTGTGTGTTTCGCTCGAAGGGACAGCCTCATAAGAGGCCTCGCAAAGCCTTTTAAGAATTTCAAAAGTTTCCATTATTCTTCCTCCTTGCTAAGCACGGTATCAAGCACAAGAGAGAAGCTCCCGAGGAATTCCTCAAGGAAAATTTCCGCCTCAGGGCAATTCATAGCATGAAGGGATTTTTCCGTAGCCTCTCTTGCCTTTATAAATTCCGTATTTCCGCTTCTTTCCTCAAGCATACATTTAAGAAGCGCAGATATTTTATCAGCCGCCTTTACAAGACGGTAACCTTCATCGGTTTCATCGGGAATAAGAAAATCTTTGTACTCCTCCCTTAAATCCTCGGGCAGAGTGTCCAGAAGAGAGCGCTGTGCGGCTTTTTCAATATTGCCGAAGGCTTCTCTTATTTCAGGGTTGTGATATTTTACGGGGGTGGGCATATCACCCGTTATGATTTCGGGCATATCGTGATACATTCCCGTAAGGGCAATTTTGCCCGTATCGTAGCTTTTCCCGAGCCTTTTATTTCCTATAACGGCAAGTGCGTGGGCAATTGCCGAAACATCAAGGCTGTGCTGAGAAAGAGACTCCGCATCGGTATTTCTCATAAGTGACCAGCGGTCTATGTATTTCATTCTTGAAAACAATGCAAAAAAATGACTGCTCATAACAACACTCCATAAATTGATATTTTCATTTTACACAAGTTACGGAAAAATAGCAAGATAAATCAGAATTTACAGAAGTAATTTCCCAAGAGGCTGTGTTGTGCATTAAATATTGTAGGGGATGGCGTCCCCGACATCCCGCAGGTAGAAATGAAAAATACAGAAGTTATGACCCTGTGAAGCACACTGTTATATACCACGAAAATTAAACACAGACAATCTATTTTACCGAAGGTGGGAGGTCGAGGACGCCCTCCCCTACAAGGGAAGATTTATTTTTTCGGTTCTCGGGAAGTGACATCAACCCGTTAAATTATGATTTATATATATTAGCCAAAAGTTTAGTGCTATTTTGGGAATAATGAAAGGTTGAAAAATTGCTTTTTTTCTATTAAAATATAATTAAATATACTGTCAGGCGGTGATATTTTTGAAGTGTCCTAAATGCGGGGTTGAAATTGCCCGTTTTGACCTGAGTCCCAACTGTAAAAAATGCGGTGTGCACATAATGTACTACACGCAGGATGAAGACTTGCGCTGCGATGCGAAGAAAACCGAGCTTGAGTTTACCTCGGCCAGAATCTTCGTTGCAAAGCTGAAAGCAGCATTCATTCAGGGAAAAGCTGTGATTCTGAGATTTGTTTTTCTGCTTCTCGGCATCTGTTCTCTCCTTCTGCCCGTTTTCAATGTAAAGCTTTCCTTCCCCTGGTGGGAGTATGAAATCTCCGCAGGCGCTCTCGGCATTTACAATATGTTCACGGATTCCATCTGGACAATGCTCGATGCCTTCTCTGATATCGGCGTGGGAAAACTTCTTTTCATAATAACGCTCGTTACCCTTCTGCTTCTTGTCGTAACGGCACTTTGTCTTGTGGGCTGCTTCGGTGCGTGGATTCTTTCCTTTATAAATATCCGTAAAACATCGAAAATTGCAATCGGCTTTGCCGTCCCCGCAATTCTCTCGGGAATCGGCTCAACGGTGCTTTCATTTATTGCAGTAAACCTTTCGGGTGCTATTGAATTTGTTTCCGTAAAACCTTATTTCGGCGGTGTTCTTACCGTTCTCATTATGGCGGCATTTATTGCGGCTAATGCGGCAATAATCAACAATCCGCCCGAAATTCCCGTAAAGGAAGCAGACAGAAAGAGACTTGAAATAAAGGAAAAGCTCAAAAAAGGTGAGATTACCCTTGATGAGCTTCCTCTTCCCATAGTTGAAGAGAAAGAAAAACCTGAAGCACCTAAAGAAAAGAAAAGGGGGAAGAAAAAATGAAGCTTTCAGAAAAAAAGCTCAGCGTTAAAAGCATCATTTTAATAACAATTATCATCCCCGTTCTTGTTATTGCGGTATCCAGTGCGGCAATCATCATAACTGCAAGATCCGTACAGCCTCAGGAAACCGCAGATGCTTCTCTTTTTGAAGAAAAGCCATACGAAATAAAAGCCCTTCCGAAAAATGAAGAGGATGCCCTGACCCTTCTTTCAAGGCTTTTTAATTCTGCAGTAAAGGGCGGCATCGTAAAATACGACAGCCGAACTGATGTACATATTGAGGAAATCACCTGCGAAAACAAAAGTGTTCAGGATTTCTTCTCCTTTGCAAATAACAGCATCTCGTCAAAGCTTTCCTCCTTCTATGAGGGCAGCTCAATAAAATACGGTGAGGATGCAAGTGCAATTCTTTCCGTTTTACCGGGAAGCGCACCCGATAGTGCAGAAGCCGAAATCACAGATCAGGACATTCTCGTAATGAAGCTTACCTACAACACGGTATTCAACAATATGTATTTCCTTACGGATGATACGGCGGCTGTTAAGCTTTTCGCCACGGAAAATGCAGGTGTTTTCTCAGCAATCAACGAGAAATTTGTCCCTGAGGTTTTCGTTTTCACACTTACGGCAGACACCGTAACAGGTAAAATGCTCAGCTTCACAATTGACCGTGCTTACAGCTACTCGGCAAATATTGCATTTCAGAATTCCCTTTCGGATATCGGTACAACACCCTTTTCTATGAAGCTTCAGTTTTCCGAAATCTATAATTTCTCCTATGCGGGAATTGATATTACAGCGGATGTTATGACCCTTAAGGTCGGCGATTACACAACCCTCTCCGTAACGCCCTTCGTAGAAGAAAATCTTCAGGCGGACGAATATTCTCTGTCCTTCTCATCCTATGACAAATATCTTACGGTTGACGAAAACGGACAGATAACCGCAATACAGAACTGCGATAAGCCCATTTCCGTAAGGGTAACCCTTGAGTATCTCGGAAAAACCTTTTCAGATAACTGTATTGTGTATGTAGTAAATCCTGTTGAATCCGTGCGTATCAGCGAAACCGTGCTGACACTCAAAAAATATGACACTTTTACTTTTTCGGCAGAAATAAAGCCGGATGATGCAACCATCAAGGATATAGTATGGATGTCATCTGACGCAGATACCGTTTCTGTTAATCAGAGCGGTCTTGCAACAGCGCACAAAAACGGAACCGCAACAATAAGCGCTATTTCCCGTCAGGGACTTATAGTTGCCAAGTGCGAAATCACCGTAACAGATTAAGGAGGTTAATTATGGAAAACAAAAATAGTGTTAATCTCCCCGAAAAGCAGATAAACGTATATGAGAATTTTAACTATGTAGGTGTAAAGGAATCTGTCGCATACATTCTCAACGACGTATCAAACACCTTCAACATCAACGGCTTCCAGGAAAGATACATCTGGGACGTTGTTAAAATTGACTTTACCGTCAGCGCTGTAGTAAACATTTTCACAAGCGCCTGGGATACAATTAACGATATCCTTTTAGGCTCACTTGTTGACAGCACAAGAACAAGGCTCGGAAAATTCCGTCCCTATCTTCTTGGTCTTCAGGTGCCGCTGACCCTTCTCGGTGCAATTTACTGGCTCATTCCCTTTATTTTCCCCGGCACGTCGGGCACACACATTCCGAAGCTTATATTCTATTTCGCATTCTCCGTTATTCAGGAAACGGCAACAACGGCAATGAACCTTGCAAAGGGAGGATATATGTCCACCACAACGCCGAATCCCAATGAACGAGTGCGGCTTATAACCCTTGCAGAGCTTCTTTCGGGGTACCTCGGTGAAGATATGCCGAGATACATATTCGGTGCACTTTATGACCTTATTGTAAATGAAAAGATTAATATGAAGCTTTCCACGGCATTTATGTCCTTTGGTGTAGGATGCAGCGTATTATCATCTCTTCTTACTCTTTATTATTTCTTCAATTCAAAGGAAAGAGTTCCTCAGTCGCTTGAAAGACCCAATGTAAGAGAAGGTCTCAGGGCTATAGTTACAAACTATCCCGTTCTTCTTATGTGTCTTTCCGACTTCCTCGGCGGCTTTGCGGTAAGCAGCAGTGAAAGCAACTATTTTATTGATGTTTTCGGCTCTTACTCTCTTATAACCATTGCTAATATTCCCTCATCTCTGAACGGCAGTATTTCTTACGGCTTTATTCCTTTCCTGAGAAAAAAATTCTCATCGAAGGCATTGTGGGTCGGTGCTGATATCTATGGTGATATACTGTCATTAGGCTTTTTCCTGTTCGGTATGATCAATAAGAATTATACAAAGATGATTCCCATGGTTGTTGCTGTGGGTGTGCGTGAATGGTTCTATAAGTGGGCATTCGGTGTAAACAAGGTTATCAACAGTGACCTCTGGAACGAGGCTATGGACTTCTGCGAATGGAAGCACGGCTACAGAATGGAGGCAACAACATCTGTTGCAAAGAGTCTTGTACTGAAAATCCAGGGCTCACTTATGAGCTCTGTCAGAAATATTATTCTTAAGAAAATCGGTTATGTCCAGGGTATCAAAATCGGTACTCAGAGTGACAG
>JAZNAI010000304.1:0-8091 GCA_045586465.1 Acutalibacteraceae bacterium
TCGGAATAGTTGTTTTCAACGATGAAGGATCTGCCGTGAGCGATAAGGCTGTTTTCACTTACGCTCTTGCCCTTTGTGAATACGGGAACCTCTGCAATTACCTCACCTGTAAGACGGTCGTAAATAACAACGTGTACCTGCTCGTCAGCATTGTCTGTAATTGCAACAAGCTTTCTTACGCTGCCGTCTGCGCAGGGAACGTCAAGAAGAGTGGGAGTTGTACCTGAGCCCTGGTTGATAGCACCGGGCTTAAGGGTTGTTCCTCTGTCATAAACAGTTTTCCAGGTGTGTACGGGTGTACCGTCTGCACCGATTTCAAAGCGGTACATTGCATGGTCGGATACAATGTAGATACCGTCTGCACAGATAGCAAGTGTGTTCTGGATTTCCTCTCCTTCAAGAGTCATCATATGAACGGCGCCTGTATCGGGCTCAACATAGCCAACCTCACCGGGACGGGTTACAAACCAGATATTGCCCTCAAAGTCAGGGATAGCATCTGTGATGTAGGAGCCCTCGGGAAGCTTGTCGCTGATATTCCATTCCTTTTCAATCTTCCATTCGGGAGTGCCTGAGGACTCATCAACGTAATAGATCTGAATTACGTTGTCAGAGTTACCGATGATGGGTCTGTCACCCTCAAGAAGGTGGCAGTAAGCACCGCCTGATGTGTCGCTTGAAATAGCTGCAAAGTTGAATGTCTTGATTGCTTCAATTGTTGAAGGTCTCTGGGGAAGTCTTGTTTCGCAGAGAATTTCAAGAGTATCTGCATCAAGAAGAAGAAGTCTGAAGCCGACAACGTTACCGCTGATGCACATAATTCTGCCCTGTGAATCAAACATAAGAGTTGCGACAAGACCGCCGAAAACGTTCATTGAACGGGATGTTACAACGGGATTGATGCCGAGAGGTCCCATATAGTTATAGGAGCCTGTGTTATAGGAGTTGCCGTGCATACCGTTTGTGCCTTCAGCGGCAAGATAAGGATGCTGAGGAACCTCAATGGGAGCAAGCTCATTTACTTCAGCGGGCTCACCGAAAAATTCGGGACATTTGCTGTCGTGAATTGATGTGCCGATGTGACCGCCGGGGCTTAAGAACAACATAAGAAAAGCTGAGAAAAATGAAAGAATTTTGATGAATATGTCGTACATTTTTATGCCTCCGTTTATTTTTAGTACATTAATTATACATCTGTAAAATTTTTCTGTCAATCATAAAAATATGTCCGCAATGTAAACATCACGGACATATTACTGAAAATTTATTTCATATCAGAAAGAAGCTCGAAGTATTCCCCTACAAGATATGAGCCTGTGTGCTTACCGACGGACAGCACCTCATCAGCGATTTCCTCACCGATGATGTGACCCATAAATGCAAAGTTGTTATCGGTAAGAACATAGCCGATTTCATCGTTTGCCAGGGAGATACAGTAAACGTCAACACCCTCTACGGAATTAAAGAGGCTGTCATACTGCCATTCTGTGCCGTCCCAGTTGGTGTTGTTTGTGATATCCGTGCCCCAGAAGGTTTCGGGATAGAATTCACCGGGGAACATAGCGAAGCCTACACGGTTGCCGAATTCGATGTAACCCATTTCAGTTGCCATAACGGCATCTGCGCCGTCTGTGAAAATGCGGTTGTTTACAAGATTGATTTCACATGCAAGGGTAAGAATGCTGTTTTCGGGAGTAATAAAGAGATCTCTGTGCTTTACGTTGAGAACGGGAGAAAGCTCCTCGGAGTAGTCGCCTGCAAGAATAAGCTTTGCAAAGGCTTCACCGAGAGTCTTTGCGGAAGCACCCTTTGCTTCCCATTCGGTAAGACCTGTTTCATCAACCTCGATATCACGGGAAAGCTGTCCGAGAGCACCTGCAACCATCATAAAGTTTGCACCCTCCTGAGCCTTAATGTAATTATCAAGGTGATAAATGTAGTCGGAGCTTACGAGACCGTTGGAAGCTGAGAAGGATGTGGGATGACAGCTGATGTCTGCAACGTAGGTAGCTTCACTTCCGGAAGCGGGAACGAAATAAAGAACTGCTGTTTCGGGAATGTCTTCCTTTGCGATAAGGTCACGCTTGTCGTGAATTATATCTGAGCAGTCAACTGCACCGTAGTAAAGCTGACCCTCTTCCATGTCCTCAATTGCATCAATTGCTGCAAGAGCTGATTCCTTAATAAAGTGTGCCTTGAATTCGTCTGCCTTTTCGAGTCCGGGGTAGGCTGCCTCAATGCCGAGCATATTATATACACCTGCAAGTGCAAGCTTTGTGAAGAAGCCCGTGCTGACTCCCTGTGTATCGAGAGCTGAGTGTGAATGTGTAGCCATAATGTTTACGCTTGCGATTTTAACATCGGTACCCTCATAGTGCTTGAGAACAGCCTGTCTTATGGCTCTTGCATCCGTTGAGGTAACACCGAGTGCGTCAATAGCACCGAGAACGAGAAGCCCCTCACCTGAGCCGTCATCAACAGCAACAACACGGATTCTCATATCGTCGTATACACCTTCGGCATACTTGTTTGTAAGGTCACGGCCAAGGTTATACTTTCCGCAGTCAATGTCAGCGGGGACAACGGAGCGTGAAGCGTAGCCGAGAGACCATACGTTGCCCTCTTTTGCTTCAGTTGCATAAGTATCTCTGCCCTCGAGGAAGCCGATTTCCTCACGGGAATACTCGGAAATATCCGCCCATGAGGGAGGATTGGGATAAATTGTGCATATAGCCTTAACGAGTGTTTCAACAACTACGTTAAGAGTGTTGTAAAAGCCCTTCGTGAAGAAATCACCCACACCTGCGAGAACCTCTTCACCTGCTGCAGTATCAACGGCGCCTGCGGAAAATGCGGAGCCGGTGAAAAGCACGGAAAGGCAAAGAATAATTGCAATTACTTTGGAAAATCTGTTTTTCATATTAAACCTCCGTGGTTTTATTCTATAATATCATATAATAATAATGTATTTTCGTCAAGATTTTTCTTGCAGATAAAAAAATCTGATGCTATACTGAAACAAGCAAAGGAGTGTTGAAAATGGAAAAAAATCCTCTTTACATACTGACTTATGACCACGGCGGATACGTTTTGTGGGCAGACCGTGTAAAACCGAGACTTAAAGATATAAGAGAATGGATGGAAAAATATCCGAGGCTCAGAATCGGTCTTGACTATGAATCCTTCACCTTCGACGAATTTATGAGAGAGGACCCCGAGGTTGTAACAATGGTAGGGGAGCTTCTCAGAGACTTCCCCGACAGAATAGGCCTTGGTGCCACAACCTACGGACAGCCTCTTTCATTGTATATTTCCGAAGAATCAAATGTAAGGCAGTTAAGCCTTGCGGTAAAGACAAATCTTCATTATTTCGGAGTTACTCCCGACGTTTACTGTATTTCGGAATTTGCCCTTAACAATCAGTCTCCTCAGATGCTGAAAAAAAGCGGCTATAAGGCGGCAATACTCCGCTCACACGTAATGGGCTACGGCTACACAAAAACATTTGACGTACCCTGGGGTACGTGGGTGGGCAAGGACGGCACCGGTATTCCCTCAGTTCCCGTTTACCACGGTCAGGGCAGAGGCTATAACTGCACAACCCTTGACAACTGGATACTCTCACGCTGGCCCGATGATACTGATATCTCCCTTGAGGATTTCAGGGAGACCTTCAAGGACTACTCTCCCCTTCTTGCCTCACGATATGACGACCTTACACAGCCCATTGAAAAGGTTACGGCTGAAATTGAAAAGCACGAGGACTACAAATACGTGCTTTTAGAGGATATCCCGGAGCTTTACGGAGAGCCGAAGGAAATACTGGACACAACAGACAACGATTTTCATTCACAGATGCCCTGGGGCTACTGCGGAAATGAGATTTTTAACGGCATACGCAAGGGTGAAACCGACTGCGTACAGGCTGAAAAGCTCAATGCTCTCTCCGTAATGCTTGGCGGTGAAGATTTGCAGGCAGAAACAGAGGAAGCCTGGAAATATATACTTGCGGCACAGCATCACGATGTCACGATCTGCGGACTTCTGGACCTTGCAAGACGCTTTATCCCCTCGTCCTATAAGTTCTCGGAAAGGGTTATGGAAAAATCCCTTCAGAATATCGGAAAGCATTTTGCACACAAGGCCGAAAAATCCCTTTTTGTAATGAATCCCCATTCCTTCCCCGTAAGGGCTCTTGTAAAAACGGAATGTGACGGTAGTAATATGCTCGAGGCAGAAATTTGCCTTCCCCCTCTTACAGCAAAAAGTATTGCTCTTTCGGAAATCAACAAGGAAAATGCACCTTCCGCCTTTGCTGTAAGTGAAAACGTCCTTGAAACACCCTTATATAAATTAAGCCTTGATAAAAACGGCATAAAAGGCATTCTCAACAAAAAGACAGGAAAAGAAATTTTCGCCCACGAAAAGGGTCAGCTTCTTTCGGGATATATTAACGGTAAGGACCGTGTTTTTGAGGGCACATACGAAATAAAGACACACGGAACCATTGCGGAAATTATTTTCACGGGAAGCACGGGAGATATATCCTGCGTATTTACCGTTACCCTTTATAAATCCCTTCCCCGTATTGACTGCAGGCTGTCCTGCGAGGTAAAAGAAAACGACAGAATCGGCAGAACCGATATAACCGAGGGCAGACCCGTACCCCTTACCTTAAACGGACATCACCACCACGACAAGCTCTGCTTCACCTTCCGGCTTAACTGTAACAAGGACAGAAAAATGTTCCGTGACCTGCCCTTCTCCATAGCAGAATGGGACGGACAGTTAAGACTTACCGAGGAATACTGGTATCCGAATGACCGTATTCTTATTGACACCCCTGTTTCCGCAGAAGAATCCTTTAACGGTATCACACACCTGCAGGGCGTTAACTGGATAGCTCTGCGTGACGAAGAAAAGGGACTCAGCGTTATGAACCGCGGCTGTATGGGAAGTGCCGTACAGGGAAATAAGGTTTATATTCCCCTTATTTACTCCAACGATTATATGTGCGGAACAAAAATTCTCGACGGCACCTTCGTCAATGAATTCTCACTTCTTCCCCTTGATGCGGATATTTCAAATACCCTCGTTCACAAGGCGGCTATGGAGTACAATATGCCCGTAATAAGCCGAATCCTCGAAAAGGGTGAGGGCGATACCGAATGCCTTCAGTTTGCAAGCCTTGAAAGTGATAACGACGGTGTTATTCTCACCGCCCTTTACCCCGAAAACGGAAAATTGGTTGCAAGAGCCTGCAATTTCTCCGACACCGAAGCAGAAGTAACACTCGGAATAAACGGAAAAGGCGTAAGAAGTGAAGAAGATTTCCTCGGAAACGTCATTTCGGAAATCCACGACGGCAGAATTTCGGTAAAGCCCTGGGAAATCAGAACATTATCATCAACAATCAATTGAAACCTCCCCCGATTTTCGGAAAGGTTTCAGATTTTGCGGAAATGCACCGTTTTTCCGCAGAAAAGCGGATGCAGTTTCGCGGAATATGGAAGCTTCACGATAAATCAGAAATTGTTCCCTTCTGTGTGTGATAAAACTAACTAAACGGGGGCTGCAGAAATGCGGACATAACCACGGAAAACCCGGCAGAAATTGCCGTATTTGTTGTTTTCGGCGGTGGCAAGGCGTACATTGGTACGTCGAACCGACGAAAACAAAGCACTTTACATAATTCCCGTTGGGAGAATTAAGAAAAGGGTACCACCCACTGAAAAAGCGGATGATACCCTTATTTTTTTATGCGTCAAAGACGGTTATTTATGACAGGTTTTCCTTACTGCTTAGCACCGTTGTCGAACATCTCAAGAGTCTTCACGGTTGCGGCAAAACAGTTTGCAATGCCCTGCTTGTTCATATTTGTATATGTATCAAGACGTGTATGATAATATCTTTCAAGCTTGTGATTAAGACCCGTGATGCCTGCTGCACGAAGACCTGCCTGAGTAAAGGCTGCTGCGTCAACAGCACCGCCGAGAGGGGGAATCCAACCCTTTTTGCAGGGAACACCAACCTCTTTTGCTGCCTCATAGAAAAGATCTGCAATATCCTTGTCGGACTTGACCGTACCGTTAAGGTCACGGTAGTTTGCCATAAGATATTTTGGGTCATTGATTGTATCAAAGGAATAAATGAAGGTGGGGACATCATTGAACTCATCCTTGTGCTTCTCAGCCCAAGCCTTTGAGCCGCGAAGACCGATTTCCTCAGAACCCGTAAGAACAACACCGATTTCCGTGTTCTCAAGCTCAATGCCTGCATCCTTCATAGCCTTAAGAACCGCAATACCCATATAACAGCCGGTAAGGTTGTCGTTTGCGCCGTCAACAACGATATTGTAGTTTTCCATAAAGCAAAGACCGATTGTGAAGGGGATAAAAATAAGTCCTATAAGACCTGCCTTTGTAAGAGGGTCGGAAATATCTGCCGCATTGAAGCCGAAGCCGTTCTGTGCAACACGGATAATTGAAATTATAAGATAGAAAAGTGCACCGAGCACAACGATAATCGCATGAGATTCAAAGCCTACACCGCCGAGAGCATAGTTTACGGGCCATTCCCAGGTAGCATCGGGGTGACCGTTGAAAATAATTCTTCTCTTGGTTTCGCCCGTGCATTTTTTGAATGCCGTTACGTTGTGACTTATCTTTTTCTTGAAAAGACGGTCAATTGCCTTTTTGTAAAGACCGAATTCGAGAATTGTGATGGTGTATGCCGCAATAATAAGGGGAATTGACAAAACGGGCACAAAGAAAAACGCAAGCACGGCAAGAAGCACAAAGGCACATACAAAATATACGTAGCCGTAGAAGGCACGGGGAGCTACCTCGCAGGACTCAATTACAACGTCCTCACAGCCGCAGTCCTCCTTAAGCACCTTTGCCATATATTCGCAGGATTTCTTCTCACCCTCGGAGCCGGGCTCTCTCTTTCCGCAGGTTTTTATTACCTTTGTAATTTCCTCAACAATATAGTCAGCAGCCTTTTCCTTGCTGTTAATAATCTCCTTAAAAGTCAAAGCTGTTCCCTCCGTTTAACAAATTATTAACAAAATATTAGCATAATATTATTAAATAAGTCAATCGGATGAACAAAATATTCACAATTTGTTAATTATTCAGCATTAAAAGAGGTTATGCCGTAGTATTCTTTAAAGAAAAAAAAGATATTTTCGCAATTTTGCGTATGAATTCGAACCCTTGCATAAATCACGGCGAAAGCCGTGTATATCATCAACTTCACAAGAAGTTGTATATCATCAATGCGAAG
Source organism: Acutalibacteraceae bacterium (assembly GCA_045586465.1). Taxonomy (GTDB): domain Bacteria; phylum Bacillota; class Clostridia; order Oscillospirales; family Acutalibacteraceae; genus RUG806. The sequence continues at coordinate 7,288 of JAZNAI010000304.1, forward strand.
CATTGCATATCATCAAGCCGACAGAAATACACACCTGAAGGTGTGATGAAATACAACACGGCATTGCCGTGTTGATGATATACACGCTATCGCGTGATGATATACCAAGCCTGTCGGCTTGGATAAAAAATAAGACGGTCAGATGACCGTCTTATTTTTGGTGGGAACAACAGGGCTCGAACCTGTGACCCCCTGCTTGTAAGGCAGGTGCTCTCCCAGCTGAGCTATACTCCCGGATAAATGGTCGGAGTGAAGAGACTCGAACTCCCGACATCCTGCTCCCAAAGCAGGCGCGCTACCAACTGCGCTACACCCCGAAGCAGAAATATTGAAGCTGAACTTTGTATCTGAAAATGAGCAGGCGCTTCTCCCTCGAAAATATAGTCGTCTCAGGTCACTGCCGTGACTGATACTCCTTATTTTCTCACCTCAGTGTCTCACCTTCATCTGCCACCGGCAGCGGTGAGCCACTTCGCCCAACTGCGCTACACCCCGAAGCAGAGATTTTGCTGCCGTTATCCGACTGCCCGACTAATATACCACAAAAAAATGCCTTTGTCAAGAAAAACTACAGGATTTTTCAGAAATTTTCCTGCGGTTTGTTTTTCGGAGCTTTACTGCTGTTACAACTTGTAATATTTGTATGCAATATATGAAAAACAGAAGCTGATATTATTACAGTTTAGTCATAATTTCTAAAATTGTTGCATTTTTACGCAGTAATATGTAAAATTAACATAAGAAGAATTTTGGTGAAGGGCGGTGCGGAAAATGAAACGCACAAAACTTAAAATGTTATCGTTA